>JAUVPN010000248.1 GCA_030598645.1 Hyphomicrobium sp.
AATCATTTTCACTTCGACATGAAACACCGGCGTCGACGCTCGGTGTGTCGCTAGGTGCGCCGCGCTGCTGAGGCTGAGGTAACAAAAACGCGACTTGGCAGGAAAGCGTGCAGAAGCGCACCGCATGGCAAAAGCGCGCCATTGACGCCGCATAGGCGTAATGGTGTACCTGAGATATGACCGATCAAGCCACGTCGCCCCGCTTGCCGATGAGCCTCCCAAATCTGCTGACGTATGGGCGCATGATTGCCGTGCCGGCCCTCGTCGCCTGTCTTTTCTTCCTCAAAGGCGATCTAGCACGCTGGTCCGCCTTCGCCCTTTTTGTGCTCGCAGGCATCACGGACTGGCTCGATGGGTATTTGGCCCGTGCGTGGGAGCAGCAGTCGACGCTGGGGCGCATGCTTGATCCTATTGCCGACAAGCTTCTGGTCGGCGCTGTACTAATGATGCTTGTCTATGACAACACAGTAGCGGGCTGGTCCATTTGGGCGGCGATCATCATCCTATTGCGTGAGATCCTCGTTTCCGGTCTGCGCGAAGTCCTTGCCGAACTAAACGTCAAGGTTCACGTCACCCAGTTAGCGAAGTGGAAGACGACTATGCAGATGATAGCACTTGGTGTGCTGCTCGCAGGCCCGGCGGCAGAAAAACTTGTACCTGGCATCATGACCGGCGGCTTGGTTCTGTTATGGATCGCAGCACTGTTGACGCTGTGGACGGGCTACGACTATCTGAAGGCCGGTGTGGTTCACGCCATCGAGCATTGAGGCTCTATGAGCAGAGCAAGTTCCAAACCAGTGAAGTTGCTTTACTTCGCCTGGGTGCGCGAAAAAATTGGCCGCGGCTCGGAAGAGGTTGCCTTACCTGACAACGTAGAAACTGTTGCCGATCTGGTCGCTTGGTTGAAGACGCGAGGTCCGGAGTTTGGCGAGGCGTTCGCACGCCCAGAAATTGTGCGCACGGCACTCGATAAGTCGCATGTCAAGTCGGACGCGCCCGTCTTAGGAGCTCGTGAGATAGCCTTTTTCCCACCCGTCACGGGAGGTTGAGACGATGAGCGTCAAAGTTCAGAGCGAAGATTTCGACGTTGCTGCCGAAGCTGCTGCGCTGGCTGCCGGACGTACGGACATCGGCGCGATCGTGACGTTCACGGGGCGCGTTCGCCAGGATGACAAGGGTCGCCCGATCGCATCAATGACGCTTGAACACTATCCCGGCATGACGGAAACGGAGCTATCACGCATCGAGGCCGAAGCTATAGTGCGCTGGCCTCTGCAAGCGAGCCTAATAATCCATCGCACAGGACACCTTGTTCCGGGCGACAACATCGTCCTGGTTGTTACCGCCTCGGCACATCGGCAAGCTGCATTTGAGGCAGCAGGCTTTCTTATGGACTATCTCAAGACCCGTGCACCGTTCTGGAAAAAGGAGACGGGCCCATCGGGTGAGAGTAGCTGGGTGAATGCTCGCGAAAATGATGAAACAGCAGCAAGGCGTTGGCGCACCCCGTGAGCTCGACGAACGCGCCAAGGCGGAATGCTTGCCCATGCATCACAGGCCAAGCGTTAGCGGAAAGTTAACGGTTACGGCTCAATAACCCTAACAAAGCCCGAAGGTGACCAGGAAAACGCCATCATGTCGGGTCATCTATGAACGTCACAAACCTAGACTTGTTCCGCGTAAACGGGGGTCAGACGTCATGGTTCATAGCCAGCCGCGGCTTTGGGGTCGCGGAATTATTATTGCGCTGGCCTTAACGTGTGCGCACGCTCCCCTGCAGGCGCAGACCCGTGTTTCGGCGGTGGAAAAACCTGCCAGCTCAAAGCAGCGGGTGGACAGCCAACACGATGGCAAGGAACTGCGTACGCGCTTTGTCGTGGGCCTGCCACAGCGCTCAAAATACAACGTTTTTTCGCTCAACAAGCCGAACCGTGTGATTGTCGAGCTTGGCGCAACCAGGTTGCGCTTGCCGCCACAGCCTAACGAAAAGGCTATTGGCCTAATCAAGGGATTCCGCGCGGGGCTCTCGGCCCGGGACCGTTCTCGAATTGTTATTGATGTGAGAGAGCCCGTGGTCGTCGCTAGCGCAAAGATGGAGGAAGTCGAGGGCGGCAAAGGGCAAATTTTGGCGATCGAGATTGTTCCTGTCGGCCCTGTAAGCAAACGAGTTCGCAAAAAAGCATTCCCCAGGCCGACTTATTCACTTGGAGCAATAGGGGTGCAGCCGCCCCTGCCTCGGCCGGCTGTGCATCCAAATGTGCGAGCAGAAAAGGCATTTAAGCCCATTATCGTAATAGATCCTGGTCATGGCGGCCACGATTCCGGTGCCAAGAAGAATGGTGCTGTCGAGAAGGAAATCACTCTGGCATTCGGAAAGCTTCTTGCCGAGAAGCTCAAGGCTACTGGTCGCTACAAGGTTCTGATGACTCGCGATACGGACGTATTCGTCCCTCTGGGTGATCGCGTCGCATACGGTGAGAAAAATAAGGCCAACCTCTTCATCTCCGTGCATTGCGACTATGCAAATAGGGGGGGTGCTAATGGCGCTACGATCTATTCGTTGCGAGAATCGGTTGCGAAGAAGCTGCGCCGGTCTGCCAAGGGCAAGACTTCTGGCAGCGTCTTGTCGAGGGCCGAAGTTGAGACCGTGAAGAAGGCCAGCGGCAATGTCGATTTGGTGAAGGGTATCCTCGCCGATCTTGCCAAGCGTGAAGTTGAAGTCACGCGAGATCGTACCAGCGTGCTTGCCCGCTCAGTCATCGCTATGATGGGCGAAAGCACCACCATGCGCAGCAAGCCCGACAAACAGGCCTCTTTTCGCGTTCTGAAGACGGCTCAGTTCCCGTCGATCCTGATCGAGCTCGCCTTCGTAACCAACAAACAAGACGCTGAAAACCTTCAGTCAAACAGCTGGCGCGATAAGGTATCGGCTTCAATCATGACCGCAGTAGACAGCTATTTCTCCAATCAGCTGGCACAGTTGCCCATGTGACCTTTGCGGTCGGCCACGTAAACGAAAGAGGTCGGCCCCCGAAGGGACCGACCTCATTTTTCTGGTCGGCTTAGGTCGCACGCCCGTGCCAACTGGAGCCCAGTTACGCAATACTTGGAGGATGCATCGGTTTTTGGCGCCAGAGCAGGATCAATAACCAGTGCAGATCGAGCCGAAGCGATTGTGCGACGTGGAAATTCGTGGATACGGCTTTGAGGAACTCTTCTCGATGAAGACGCTTCAGCATTGGCCACTCCATCTTCCAGTGTTTGTCGCATCCAAAGCCGGTTGGCCGAACCGCATCCGCACTCATAAAGACGCACCGTTGCGCTGGCCGAGGCAGCCACTGCGCACGGAAAATAGTGAGCGGAGAATGCGGTTTTGGATGCAGTGAATTTGGACAGGGTTCAGCGGTCGCCGAATTGCAAGCCTGTCAAACGCTCCCTCGGGCGGCACTGTCCGTGTCCGCCACGCGTCCGACCAGCCAAAATTGCCAGTCGTGATTTCGTTCTGGCTCAGAGACAACAAGGGCTACATGCCCTCCATTCTCTGACTCGCGCACTCAACTGCCGTGTCCCCGAAAGGGCAAGGCAAGTCGGCAAGGTTCGGCTTCCTCACAAAAATAGAATAAGCGATTCGTCCACAGGTTATGAGTGGGGGGGCTTAAATTTGTCGGTGTGCGCCTGTCCGGCCACTCAGTTGCCAGATTTAACACCGACTGAGCAACGGCATTACGCCGATATCCGCTTCCTAGGATGCAGTCGATTCAAAACGCAGGGGGACTCTAGTATGAGGCTTCATTCCTTAATCGCACTCGGTCTGCTGTGGGCCGCTTCGCCGGCATTCGCGTGCACGGGCCAGTCAGTGCATTTGGAAGCCGACTTCAGGACGCATGACCTTGCTTGGGGAGAGGAGGATGCTCGCTTTCAGGTGTCGAGCGGCGAAGCCGTCTTGAAGCCTGCCCCTGGAACGCAGACCGCCCGCTGGAACGCGGGCGTAAATCTGACCGATCTTGATGCCTGCGTTACCATTACGATGCCGGAGGCCACAGCCGAGGCCTCGCGCAGCTATGCTGGCCTCTTGTTCTGGCTAGAGGACAAGAACAATTTCTATGAGGCCGTTGTATCCCCAAACGGCTTATTTACGGTTGCCCGCAAGATCCGCGGCAAACTCGTAAAGGCAGCCCCTGTTCCCTGGACCAAGGCCGGCGCCTTGAAGCTTGCCCCCGGAGAAAAGAATACGTTGCGGGTAACGCTGGAGGATCAGATTGTCGTCGTGAGGATCAACGATTCTGAGGTCGCGCGGTTTCGCGGTCAGACACCGGAAGGGCCAAGTCGCGTCGGT
>JAUVPN010000197.1 GCA_030598645.1 Hyphomicrobium sp.
ACAAGCTCGTTGAGTTGGTCTTCTAGATCCTTCATTGCCTTGTGCTCCCTCTCGGTAGATCTATGCCCCCGCTGCAAGGACAATCTCCTTAAGAATCAATGTGATTCGGGCATTGAGGCGACGCGACGGTGATCGAATTAAGGGAACGGCTGTTTCATATCCCAGCCTATGCCTTACGCTTTGAGCCGGTAACCGGTCTTGAAGATCCACCATACGGCCACCAAGCACAGGGCCAAAAAGCCAAGCGTCATGGTAAGGCTGACGCCCACGTTCACATCAGAGATCTCGTAGAAGCTCCAGCGGAATCCACTGATCAAGTAGACGACCGGGTTGAACAACGTCACGGTCTGCCAAAATGGCGGCAGCATGTTTATCGAGTAAAATGTCCCGCCGAGAAACGTCAGCGGCGTAATAACGAGCAAGGGGATCACTTGCAGCTTTTCAAAGCCGTCGGCCCATATACCGATGACAAAGCCAAATAGGCTGAACGTCACTGCAGTAAGCACGAGAAAAGCTATCATCCAGACAGGGTGGGCGATCTGCAGCGGCACGAACAGGCTCGCCGTCGCTAGGATAATCAAGCCGACGATAACTGACTTGGTAGCGGCTGCGCCGACATAGCCAAGCACTATCTCGAAGGGCGATACGGGCGCTGAGAGCACTTCGTAGATCGTACCCGAAAAGCGTGGAAAGTAGATGCCGAACGAGGCATTAGAGATACTTTGCGCCATCAACGAAAGCATGATCAATCCGGGCACGATGAAGGCGCCATAGCTCACACCATCAATCTGGGAAATCCGCGAACCGATTGCGGCGCCAAAGACCACAAAATAGAGCGAGGTCGAAAGTACAGGCGAGACAATGCTTTGCATCAACGTCCGCCAGGCCCGCGCCATCTCAAACTTGTAGATAGCTTGGACCGCGTAAAAGTTCATTTCGTGCTTCCCACAAGGTCAACGAAAATGTCCTCAAGGGAGCTTTGTGTCGTATTGAGATCGGAAAACCTGACTCCGGCATCACCCATATCTCTCATAAGCGCCGTGATACCGGTACGTTCAGCGTGCGTGTCGTAAGTAAAGATCAGCTCCTGGCCGTCTGCTCCTATCTCCAAGCCATACGCTGAAAGGCTATCCGGAATGGATTCGAGTTTGTCGTGCAGATGCAGGGTGAGCTGCTTTTTGCCCAGCTTACGTATAAGCTCGTCCGTATTCTCGACCAAGATCAGCTCACCCTTTGCAATAACACCGATACGGTCTGCCATTTCCTCAGCCTCCTCTATGTAATGGGTGGTGAGGATGATGGTGACGCCAGACGAGCGCAACGAGCGCACGACGTGCCACATCGCCTTGCGCAGTTCAACGTCGACGCCAGCTGTGGGCTCATCGAGAAACAGAATCTGCGGCTCGTGCGACAGCGCCTTTGCGATGAGAAGCCGGCGCTTCATACCTCCGGACAACGTCATCACCTGGTTGTCTTTCTTGTCCCACAAGGATAATGCTTTCAGCACATGCTCGATGTGATCTGGCTTGGCCGCTTTGCCAAACAATCCGCGACTGAAGGAGACCGTGTTCCATACAGTCTCAAATGCATCACTGGTCAATTCTTGCGGGACAAGACCGATCATGGAACGCACTGCACGATAGTCAGCGTTGATGTCGAGCCCGTCGACCGAGACCGATCCTTCGCTTGGATTGACGATGCCGCAAATAATACTGATGAGTGTTGTCTTGCCGGCGCCGTTGGGACCGAGAAGCGCGAAGATCTCGCCGCAACGTATGTCAAGATTGATACTCTTCAGCGCCTCGAAGCCTGAAGAATACGTTTTCGAGAGATTTGAAATCGAGATGATAGGTGCCATACGAATTCCGGTTCCCCGCGCGGGCTTTTGTGGCCTTCTTTTGTATGCGCTCGCTTCCTAGCACAGCGCCCACCGTTCCTCTCCAATGCCAACTAATCCGCACCGCCTAGGCGCGCCCCAGAACACGACCCGTGTGCACTCGAAGAGTAGGGCGCGCGGGCCATCCGCCGCGACGATTCACTTTGCCGCGACGTTCGCTGCAAAGTCTATCAGTCTCCTTTGCTCGCAGTTTCTTCACTCGTCGGCTCATCGCCTGTTGCATCTTTGCCGGATCGGACGAACCCCATGAAGTGCTTGAGAAATTCTCCTTTCATTACCGACATAGCGCCCGCCTCGAGACGACGGATGCCGGCCTCCACCCGCGCAACGTCACTTTTGATGTCGTCAACGGCCATCTCCTCAAGCTCGGCAAGCGTCTGCGCTTCCTGGCCGCCATCGACACGACCAGCGCACCACGCGAACACCCACGCCGCGACGAGCAGCAGAAGGCTCGTAGCGAGCGCCCCAACGACAAGACCATATCTCTCAGCTAGAAGCGTATACAAACACAGCATGAGCATGGCCATGCCGCCAACACCGAGTAAGATCGCAAACGCCATAAGCGAGGCCTGCTTTGCAACGTTCCGCCCTAAGAGTCGCAGGCGCATGAACTCAATACGCGTAAGCAACTCCAGCTTGCGCAAAGAGTGTGACGTTGACGCTGACATGGGGCTTCTCCTTAACGACGGAAAATACTTGCGGCCATGAAGCCGAAGGCAAACGCAATGAGCACACTTTGCATAGGGTGATCACGGATCTCTCTCTCTAGCTCGACGCGCTCTTTGCCAATCGTTGCACTCAATCGGCTCTCGAGCGCGGACAGCTGCGACTCCAGTTTCTTTTTCTCAGCAACGAGCTCGTCAACAGTCACGGCCACATCGTCCTTGACCCGCTCCCCGAACGTTTGGCGGGAGCTGTGATCGGCCGGCGGCTTGGCAGCGTCTCGGGCACGACCCGTAGTTACCTCAGCCTTGAGGGCATCGATTTGCTTGCCTCTTTCCTTCGCGGTCATTGCTGCATTTCCTCATACTCATTAAAGCCCGATGGAAAGATAGGTCAGCGTTGCGATGCCCCATATAGTCAAGAAAAAATGCGTCTGTTGCGCCGCCGCTAAGCCGATCCGGTACCACAACCACTGGCCGCCAACCAAAAGACTGGCCCAAATCGCAATGAACCCCAGCACGCCGATGTGTGCCAACGTGTTGGCCGCGTCGTCGTCAAGGAGGCCGAAGGCCGCGAGCAGCAAGGCTAGCGCGCCAAGCCACAACAAGATCGAAACGATTACCTCGGCGGCGACCAGAAAGCGAAACAGGTTTTTTTCCATACGTGGGTTCTCGATCCGCCGATCAGATACGTCTGCGTAAACCTCTGGATCTTGTTGCTTAACCAGATCCATACCGAGCACCCGCGCAAAGCCCCGCTCGTTGAGATGCGGGTAGCGAATATTGTCAAACACAGCCACGGTTAACCAGGCCGCCTCCATTGCAACGACAGCCGATTGCCCAAACAGGGGAAGGAAATCATCCATCGTCCAACTCCATTTTGATTGCCGCCCCGCAGCTCGGGTGAAACATGACAAGCGAATTATCGCTACCTATCGAACAGACATGTGCTCGAGACGACTCATCTGTCCTTCAAAACCTGCTCAGCCGCTACTGCACCGGCGAGAATTGCTCCGGTGAAACCGCCGCTGCCGGAGTAAGAAGAGGCGAGATAGAGGCCGGGTATAGGCGTTTTTGGTTTGCTATCGGGGCCTTTCCAGATTGGACCAGTAGGGGGTAGCGGCGCAAAGCCGTAAATCGCGCCGTCCGGGGCATTGAGGTAGGACTGCATGGTACTCGCTGTACTAAAAACGGCCGTTTCGATATGGGACGCAAAACCGGGAAACGCTCGTTCAATCGTACCAACTATGGCTTGGCGCCAACGGTTACGCTTGTCCTCGTATGCCGCGCCATCGAGCCCCGCCCAATTGGCAGTCTTGTCGACGCCCACGACAGCTACGGGGTGCGGCGGTCCACCAAGACCGCTATCAATCGCTGAATAATCTACGATGGTCAGAGCAGGCATGTTCTCAGACGGCATGTTGGCCAGCAAATCGCCACACATTTTATAGTCGGAAAGAGAATGCATCCATTCGGGTAACAAGCACGTTGAATAACTCGAGAGTCCGATCTGGGCCGGGCGGACGGACAGACCGAATGTGGCCGAGAATAATGAAATGGACAGCCGTCGATCGGCATACGGTGCCCAGAAACGCGCGAACGCCCGTGTGGGCAACATGTTGGCGACGTGGACTGGCGCGGCATTGCCTACAATGACAGGCGCGTAAACTTCGACCCGCCCTTCGCCGTTGGCACGCGTGTGCGCTACGCCCGACAGGTGCCCTTCTCGATCGAACACGATTTCGGATACCGAGCGCCGCAAAATAAGCTCTCCGCCCGCAGATTTAAGGGCTCGAGCCATTGCGTTGCTCAATCGTTGCGATCCGCCTTGTATATAGCGGCCACCGCAGCCAAGGTATCCACCTTGCGCTACGGCGAATAGGATCCAAGAAAGCGTATCGGGGTCGTCGTGCCAATAAGGCAGATTTGCCGCCAACGCACACTTCACAGCCTCGTCGTCACCAAAGGCATGCGCAAAACGCTCCGCGAGCGACAAACGCCAACCGCGCATGAGCGGGCCCAGCTTCATTGCCGCCGAAAGCGCTTGTCGAGGGTCGCGAAATGCCGCACGCCCTTTACTAAATACGCCTAGACCCGTCGCGATTTTTTCCATCTCGCCAAGCACGGAAGCAATCCCGTCTCGGGCCGAAGGAAAGCGATCGCAAAGTGCGGCACGCGCGGCAGAAAATCCATCGGGTAAAACGAAGGGCTCTCCCACCGGTCCCCCCCGCACCTCATACAGCGCGCCTGTCGGTATCCATTGGACCGCATCCCGCACTCCCAGACGAGAGAGCACGTGATGCTTGGGGTCAATCCGGTTGAAGGGATCCGCGGTCTCGTGCAGCGATGCCTCGATAACAAGCTCGCCAGCCTTATAGGTCGACGCCGCGCCACCGACACCGTAGTTGCGCTCAATTAGAAGTGTCTTGCGACCAGCCTGAGCCAACAACGCGGCCGCCGTCAGCCCTCCCAGTCCAGCACCGATGACGATGACGTCATAGTTAGCCGCCATGCCTGTCCTCGCTCAATTATCGAGCAGCGAGGCTAGCGATCATCGAACGCGGAGGGAAGGCAAAGAGTGCTCGGCGCATGCGGCGTACCGCCCGGGATCATAAAAACGCGATGAAAATTGCTGCAGGAGCTGGTCAGCACGGCCTAGCGCGCCATCTCCTCTTTCACCTTAGCGGCAAGTTGGGGCAGGGAAAACGGCTTGGGTAGAAATGCAAAATCCTGCTCGCCGAGGCCCGACTTGAAGGCATCGTTGGGATAGCC
>JAUVPN010000212.1 GCA_030598645.1 Hyphomicrobium sp.
CACTGGGAAGGTTCCCACGCGTTACTCCCCCGTCTGCCACTCTTCATTGCTGAAGCGTTCGACTTGCATGTGTTCGGCCTGCCGCCAGCGTTCGTTCTGAGCCAGGATCAAACTCTCAAATTGAAAGTTCTGATTCTGGTCGGCTTGGAGGGATTACTCCAAGGATATCTGCGTAACGGGCACCTTCACACTAAAATGCGCTGACACTCCAGGTTGCCCTGTCGCGCAAACGCATCATGGTGATGGCTTGAAACGCAGTATCGCCAGAGTCTCTTCTTGATCCTCAGCACCGCTCTCACGGCACTTGAGAATCCGCCAGGACTCCGCCGCCTGCGTTTCCCTTCCTTCTATATCAACTTGTCAAAGAGCAACTCAGCGACACTTGTCCTCTAGCCAGTCCAAATCGACTGGCTTTGGAGACAACGAGGATCCTTCCGGACGGTCCCGGTTCAGAACCACGAGGTATCGTGAGACGGTTGCCCACAAAGGGCGACGAAGCAGTGCATGCCCCGTCAAGCCGACAAACTTAATATCAATGCCTAGGGGTTGTCAACATTTATCCCGAAGAAAACTGCTATGCAAATCAATCCAGTAGCATAAATGATGCAATTAATTGTGCGCCGCACGGTTTGGACTGCCACCTCCGAATACGAGCGGGATATAGGGCCGGATATAACCTCATTCAAGGCCCCAGAAACTCTGGGCTTTGAGGACTTTGCCATCTGGCCGCCCGTTTTTACTGGTGCATTAGCCAAGTTCGTCTTTTGCGCAGAGCGTTGGCTTGAGGCGTCCAGCCTCCGAGATTCTGCTATAGCTTAATTCAGGTCTGCGTCACCGCATACGATCGTGGTGTGCCAACCGCGTGAACTGGGGGCAGCGACGCCAGCTTTAAGGCGCGGCTGGAATTGGGGGGAGGGCTCAACGCTGGTGGTCGATCGCAGCCGATATGCCGCGCGCTCGCGCTTTGGGGTGCTTGCTGGCGCCGAACGGCCGCAAGGCCTCAACCAGGTTTGCCGTGGCCGCGCCGTGGGTACCATCAAGGACCTCTACGAAACCGACCATGCCGAGTCACACGAAAGCGGCCGCTTCCGCTGGCTGATCAGTACATGCCTTGCGGGCATGGTTGGAACCGTCGCCATCTTCGTTGTCATCGCGGGCTCCTCCGACAACCAATCGGGCAAGGGCGGGTTTCTAGGAGCGCTCACTGCTACCGGCGACGCCGGTTTTTTCGGCTCCCAGACAATGTTCTTGAACGCGCACGAAGGACTGAAGTGGGCTACGCCTAAGAGCGACCGGCTGCGGGTCACCACTGGCACGATGTCAACTCGCTACATCATCCACGAATCGGTGAAACAGAGGCGCTCAGGACGCGAGTACATTCACGCCAAGCCATATGTGCGCATTGTTGCAAGGCTGGCGCCCGTTCCAGGCGAAAAAGAAAACAATATCCCGACCTTCAACCCGCTCAAGCTATATGCAATCAGCAAGCCAGCAAGCGATGGCAAAAAGGCCGATCCGGACGAAACGGATAATGGTAATCTTGTGGTTCGCGTCGTGGAACTCTTGGGCGGCATGTTGCCAGGAGATGATGGGCAGACGCTAGACGACCGGGACGTGGCTGAGCTCGTGCAGCGCGCTAGAGAGGCAGAGGCGGAAGCCGAAAATGTGCGCGCCGGAGGTGAAGCCAACGCGAACGGGTCTCCAGCCGGCACCCTAATAGGGTCCATAGGCACCGACTTTGCAGCCCGTGCCGCATCGGCCAACACGACCGTTCTTGCAAAACCGGCCCAAGAAACCGACGACGCCATTGCCGACCTCGAAGATCGAGAAGCGCGAGTCGTAAAAGTCGGGCGTGGCGACACACTGCGGCGAATTCTCGTTCGCGCGGGCGCCGACAACTGGCAAGCGCGCGCCATGATCGAGGCGGCGCGCAACCGGTTTCCGGCGTCAAACCTAAAGCAGGGCCACGAGGTACGCATAACGCTGGTTCCCTCGCTAACACGTCAGGACCGCATGGAGCCGGCCCGTTTCAGTATTTTCTCCGATGGGCACGATCATCTCGTGACCGTTACACGCAACGCTGCCGGTGAATTCGTCGCATCAAGCTCACCATTCTTCGATCAGGACATTATCAACGCCGCGCTCGGCTTCAACGACAAAGCGTCTTCCTCCAGCGTCTACGCGAGCGTCTACTACGCGGGGCTCAACGAGAAACTGTCCGCCGAAACCATCATGAAGATCATGAAGGTTCACGCTTATGAAACCGACTTCCGTCGCAAACTAAGGCCAGGCGATGCCCTTGAGCTGTTCTTTGACATGAAAACGGATGCGAAGCCCGACGGAAACCCGGGAGAGCTGCTCTATACGGCTATAACGACTGGCGGCGAGACCTACCGCTTCTATCGCTTCCGAACACCTGACGGCCACGTGGACTACTATGACCAAGAAGGGAACAACTCCAAGAAGTTCCTGATGCGCCGACCTGTGCGCGGCGACAACGTGCGCCTGACGTCGGGCTATGGCCTGCGCTACCACCCGTTACTCAATGAGCGACGCATGCACTCCGGCGTCGATTGGGCAACCGCTTCGGGCACACCTGTCCTCGCGGCCGGAACCGGCATCATTGAAGAGGCCGGCCGCAAGGGCCGATATGGAAACTACATCCGCATCCGCCATGCGAACGGGTACCATACGGCCTACGGGCATATGCTGCGCATCGCCAAGGGTGTCAAAAAAGGAACGAAGGTTCGACAGGGCCTGGTCATTGGATATGTAGGCTCGACTGGTCTATCTTCTGGGCCACACTTGCACTTCGAAGTGCTGATCAACAAACGCTTCGTCGACCCACTTTCTATTCAAGTTCCACGTGAACGAAAGTTGGATGGCCGACAATTAATCGAGTTCCAGAAAGAGCGCGCTCGCATCGACGACCTGATGCGGCGCACACCAGTCAAGACGGCTAGCAAATAACGCGCGGGGTCGATGCTAGGCTGCTGCCTTCGCCGGCTCGCCGTTGAGAGCAAGATTACCGTCACGGACCGTGATCTTCACCGTTTCACCATCCTTGATGCGCCCAGCCAGAATCTGTTCGGCGAGGGGATTTTGCACGTGTCGCTGGATGACACGCTTTAGAGGACGAGCGCCATAGGCAGGGTCGTATCCGCGGTTAGCAAGCCACGCGCGCCCCTGATCATCAAGCTCAATAGTGATCTTGCGGTCCGCGAGAAGCTTTTGCAGGCGTGACATCTGGATATCCACGATCTCGCCCATATCCGAGCGCTGCAGCCGGTGGAATAGGATGATGTCATCCAGCCGGTTGAGGAATTCTGGCCGGAACTTTTGTCGGACCTCGGCCATCACTAAATCGGCCACGGCGTCGCTGTCTTCACCCTCCTTCTGATTGACGAGGAACTCCGCACCAATATTGGACGTCAGAATGATGATTGTGTTGCGAAAGTCGACGGTGCGGCCTTGACCGTCGGTGAGACGGCCGTCATCGAGCACCTGCAACAGCACATTGAACACGTCCGGGTGCGCCTTTTCGATCTCATCGAAAAGAATTACTTGGTAAGGCCGGCGGCGCACCGCTTCTGTCAGCGAGCCGCCCTCCTCATAACCAACGTAGCCTGGAGGTGCGCCAATGAGGCGAGCCACGGAATGCTTCTCCATGTACTCGCTCATATCGATGCGGAGCAACGCGTTTTCGTCATCGAAAAGGAATGCAGCGAGCGCCTTTGAAAGCTCAGTCTTACCGACGCCTGTCGGCCCTAAGAACATAAACGAGCCGATCGGCCGGTGAGGATCCTGCAAGCCCGCACGCGCACGACGCACTGCCGTTGAGACGGCGTCGACCGCTTCGCGCTGCCCGACGACGCGCTTGCCCAAAGCATCCTCCATGTGCAGGAGCTTCTCGCGCTCACCCTCAAGCATGCGATCGACGGGGATGCCGGTCCAGCGAGAGACAACGCCCGCGACTTGGTCTGGCGTTACCGCCTCTTCGACCATGGCGCCCTTTGTCTCCTCCTGAGCTTCAATATCCTCAATTTTCTTCTCAAGCTCCGGAATGCGGCCGTAGGCGAGCTCACCGGCACGTGCAAGATCGCCCCGGCGCTGCGCCTGCTCCAGCTCTGTGCGCAGGCTATCGAGCTCTTCCTTTAACTTCTGCGCGCTCCCCAGCTTCTCTCGCTCAGCTTCCCAATTCTGGGTGAGGACCTTGCTCTTCTCCTCAAGGTCAGCGATCTCCTTTTCAAGCCGTGCAAGACGATCCTTTGAGGCTGCATCGCTCTCCTTTCGCAGCGCCTCGCGCTCGATCTTCATTTGCATCAGATCGCGATCAATTGCGTCGAGCGCCTCCGGCTTGGAGTCGATCTCCATTTTGAGACGGGAGGCCGCCTCGTCGACGAGGTCGATGGCCTTGTCGGGCAGAAAGCGGTCTGTGATATAACGATTGGATAGCGTCGCCGCGGCAACGAGCGCAGAGTCGGCAATGCGCACACCGTGGTGCAGCTCGTACTTCTCCTTAAGGCCACGAAGGATCGAAATCGTATCCTCTACCGATGGCTCATCGACGAAAACGGGCTGGAAGCGTCGAGCGAGCGCAGCGTCTTTCTCAATGTGCTTGCGGTATTCATCCAGCGTCGTGGCACCGATACAATGCAGCTCTCCACGAGCAAGTGCAGGCTTCAACAGGTTGCCTGCGTCCATCGAGCCTTCGGTCTTGCCAGCGCCGACTATCGTGTGCAACTCGTCTATAAACAGAATGATGCGGCCTTCCTCCGCCTCGACTTCTTTCAACACGGCCTTGAGGCGTTCCTCGAACTCGCCGCGGTACTTTGCGCCCGCGATCAGCGCGCCCATGTCCAACGATAAGAGCTTTTTGTCTTTGAGGCTGTCGGGCACATCGCCCTTGACGATGCGCAGCGCCAGACCTTCCGCAATTGCGGTCTTGCCCACGCCCGGCTCGCCGATAAGAACCGGGTTGTTTTTCGTGCGCCGCGACAGCACCTGGATGGTACG
>JAUVPN010000160.1 GCA_030598645.1 Hyphomicrobium sp.
CGGTTCCCTCGCGGAGGATTGCCCTTTTCCCCCAGGGCAGGTGGCAGTTGATGGGCGCTTGGTCTCCCCCCGGACCAGCGCCCTTTTACTTGGCGCGCCTGCGCAAGAACGACGAACGGCCCGGCCGGATGTCTCTGAGCGCGCCTCACCGTCTAGGCCTAGCTCGCTCGCGATCACCATCATTGGGACAACGCTGGCGATCGCGATCACGACGCGGGCGATGCGCTCTAAGGTTTCGTGGCGCGTGGCACCGAAGAGCTAACCAGTCATCACTGGTAGCCTACAATCTCCTTCACGTCGGGATTACTGACCCATCGATTACCAAACAGCATCACCCCGATCTGATAAAAATCATTCTTAATCGCGCGGTGTGCGTTTGCTTGGTAATAATAGGTTTCGATGTTCGCGTCCTCGCGGACGTAAATCTCGACCATGTCTTCAAAGGACGTATTCTTGAAGACCTGTAGGAGCGTATCGCAGATCATTGATGACCCCCTTTCCCCCTGTGCCTTTTACCGTTTTCTCAAGTCGCACGGTTCATACGCACCAACGATGAAAACCGGGATGGCGGTGACCGACCGTATCGACGCGATGCGAATTGGCACGCGCGAGTACAACGAGGAGTGTGGCGCTAATCGGGATCAGAGCAAGTTCGATACAGCGTCCAACTCATCTTAGTCTCCTTACCGGTCTTGGCCCCTATCTTGTGCATCTTCTGAGGGCCGACGGGAAGCCGCCAAGCGACGATGTAGAGTATCATGCGCGTGATTTTCCAAATGGTGATGCTCTGAAGCATCAATCGGGCGCGCGCCGCCGCATAGAAGCGCGAAAATAGACGTGCCATTACCAACGTCCGCAAAGCGCTTGAGATCGAATCGTCTCTCCAAGAGGCGAATGAAAGACTCAAGCGATTGGACGCAATGACATTGGCAGGACTAATGTCTCTCGAGACCCGCACAAGTTACGATGTTGCGTCACCGTAGATAGCGAAGGCGACATAGCTGTCGCTTAGTTTCAAGCATTCCGATTTAACAGCACCTACCCAAACACGACCCTGAACATGCTGTACAACTGGAGAGGGCATAGGAAGGCTGGGGAAGAGTGCGTTCGTGCCACTTCTGTAGGACCTGAGACTCTCTTAAACACCCACGCTGTGTGGACAGAAGCGGGGATCGATGATGGGGCTGCCAATACCAACCATGGCTGAGCTTTTGAAGTTTGCTGAGAAGGTAAAGGCGCAGCGTAAGGCAACGGCTGAGAAGCTGTTGACCGACCGCGTCATGACTCGCGAGGAGCTGATCAAGCACGGGCTCTTGTCAGAGAACGACGTGAATTGACCCTGAGCAAATCCTTCGTACCTAAACACACCAACAGCCCGCCAAGGTTTCCCCTGGCGGGCTTAGTGTTGCTCGTCATGACGAGCGGGTTTTTCAGGCAGCTGAAGTTGCGAACTTTAGGGATGGATCAGGGCGCTTCGCCAGATGATCCTTGGAGATGAGCCGCTCGGCGCTGGCCAATAGTACAGACCCAATCCAAACATCACCGAGCAGGATTCGAGCGACCCTTTGGTCGCAGGAGATCTAAGAAATCTCCGATGGTGCCGAGCGTTCGGCTCGCTAAGAGGAGGAGCCGCTGCCGGTTGCATGGTGACATCAGAGCGGCGCTGTAGAAAAGATGGTCTTCAAGTCTGTAAAGTGCCTTTTGCATCAACCATCACCGATCCTTTGCTTAGCCAGAGCTGGCGCTGATTTGGTTAACGAAACCTTAACGCGGCCTCGCTTGAGCAAACTGACGTGCTCAGCGCCTTACGGATCGTGGCGCCCATGGCGTTCGGTGGGCGGTTATGGCACATGAACACCTGAGGGGATGTGGAAATGCAGCTTTCGACCATCCCGTTCCTGATTGCCGGACTTTTCGGGTTCGTCGGTTGGCTGGCCCTCCGTGCCGAGCGCCAAAGTGCCATTACGCGCAGCGAGCGGCTCGCGACTTGGGCGGTCCTGGCCATTCTCGTCGCCTGGGCGGTTTTGAGTGCCCATCTTGCGTCAAGTGGCGCCTATATGGCGCCAGGATTCCTGGAATTGATGCCAGGATTGTGGTTGCCGCTGGTTCCGTTTGCTATCGTTGGCATCCGACTCGGAGTTTCCCAAGACTTTCGGCACGCATTGGTTGGCATTCTCGATGTCACACCACCGCAATGGCTCGTCTATGTCCAGGCTGTGCGCATAACCGCGCTTGGCACCCTGGTCAAAACGATGCAGGGCACGTTCCCCCTCCATTTCGAGCTCGGCGTCGGCATCACCGACTTGTTATTCGGGTTGTCGGCTCTATGGATCGCATGGGCGATCTGGCTTGGTGCGATCGGCTGGCGCGGACTTGCCTATTGGAACCTACTTGGCTTTGCCGTTGTCGCCCTGCCGGCGGGACCACTTGTGCAAATGGGCCTGCCGGGGCCGTTGCAGGTGTTTGTGGGGCCGCCCGCCAGCGAAGCACTGCTCGTTTACCCGATGGCGCTGGCGCTGACCGTGATCGTCCCGTTCTTCGTGATGCTAAACCTTTGGGCTGCCGCTTGGCTGTTCTTGCGCCGCCCAGAAATCGCATGAAGCGCTTCCCTTGCGCACAGGGGCGCAAGTTATATGTCCACCACAGACCGCCGTCGCGTGGTGGCAAAGTGACGTTACAGCGGCCCGTGTTTGGCCATGCGCTTCAAACGGGCCGGCGCAACAGATGGATCACAACCAGCAGATGCGACGAGCGACCAGGCTTGATTGGCGAGGGGCGGCAGATGGGCGCCTCATGGGCCCATACTGCGAGGTAGACCAGACGGAGTGACCTGCGCGAAGAAGACATCGGAAAGGTATCGGTAAACGTCATCGGATATTAGCCTGCGCGCCACGACGAAGGCCGCGCACCGTCGCGTGAACTTGTCGATCACCACCTAGCAGTAGTCCCTCAAAACCCGCCAATTTATCCTTCGGGAAGGATCTCAAGCACTACCTCTGATGGGCGGCACAGGCGCACCCCCTTAGGCGTCACGACGATCGGCCGGTTGATGAGGATGGGATGAGCGATCATGAAGTCGATAAGCTGTTCGTCGGTCCATTTGGGGTCGTCGAGACCAAGCTCGTCGTATGGCGTACCCTTCTTGCGTAGAAGATCGCGGACGGGATTGCCCATGGCCGCGATCAGATCGGCCAGTTTCTCACGCGAGAAAGGCGTCTTCAAATATTCGATAACCTCGGGCTCCTCGCCGCGCTCGCGGATCGTGGCGAGCGTATTGCGTGAGGTTCCGCAGGCGGGATTGTGATAGATCGTGATGCTCATGGTGCCATGCGTTCGCCGTCGTGTCGCGAGAGCAGGGTGGCTCCGTTCTCTATTTCTTGCGCAACATTAATTGACAATACGTGGAACCAATCTAACGATCTTGCTCTCTCGACACCAGCAGGCGCATGAAGACTATTGGCACGTAGCCGACACGGACTTACACTCCGGGACATATCCGCATGTGGCGGCAAAGCGCAGATGAATTGGGTCTGCAGCGAACGAAAAGCGGCCACAGTGTGAGTGATGCAGATCCTCAATGACAAAAATCGAAAGTGGTGGATTCTCGTCGCCATGGGCGGGGTCGTTGGACTGATCCTGCTCGACGAGACGGTGGTCGGCATCGCATTGCCATCGGTTAGGCGCGATCTTGGCCTGTCCCAGGTCGCCTCTCATTGGGTCATCAACGCTTATTTGCTTGTCTTCGCCGGTTTAGCTGCGGCCGCCGGAAAGCTCGGCGACGTGATTGGTCTCAAGCGGCTCTTCATCCTCGGTGTGGTGATCTTCGGCGTTTCCTCGCTTGCGGCGGGTTTTGCTCAAAATGGCGCCTGGCTCATTACGGCGCGCGCTATTCAGGGCATCGGCGCCGCTGTCATTTTTCCCTCGTCCATGGCCATGGTGACCATCGCCTTTCCTAAAGAACAACGTGGATTGGCACTAGGGATCTATGGCGCGATCGGCACCGTTTTCTTGGCACTCGGGCCTCTGATTGGCGGCTTTCTCACCGACGTCTTCTCCTGGCGCTGGATCTTCTGGATCAATCCACCCATCGCTGCCGGTATTGCGCTGATGGTTGCGGCCGCCTGGGTTGATCCACCCAGGGAACAAGCAACAGCGAGATTTGACTACCTGGGCCTCATGTTGCTGGTGAGTGGGCTTAGCCTGTTCGTCTTTGCCCTCATGCAGGGGCCGGAGTGGGGGTGGTCCAATCCGGCGATCTTAGCGCTGCTGATCGCAGGACTCGCCCTTCTGGCGACGTTTGTCGTGGTCGAGCGCCGCATCGCCACACCATTGATTGACGTCGATCTCTTCGACAGCGCGACGTTTTCTGCCTGTAACCTAGTGGTGTTTGCCGCACAATTCAGCAAGATCGCCGTCATCGTCTTTGGCGCCATCTATCTGCAGAACGCATTGAATTTGAGCCCCCTCGAAGCCGGGCTTGCCTTAGTGGCGGCCGTCGGGCCGGCGCCTTTCACGGCCGCATTGTCTGGGCGGCTTGCCGACCGGGTAGGCTCGCGCATTCCGACGCTGGCAGGTTTGACGGCTGCCGGCCTGGCCTTGCTTTGGGTCGGCTTTGCCGTCGTCTGGGACAGCTACTGGCTCCTTCTTCCCGCGTTGCTCGTCTGGGGGGGAGCGTCACCATTTCTCTTCATGCCGCCCCAGCGGGCCATCATGAACGCCGTGCCCGCGAGCAAGCAGGGCCAGGCTGGTGGGATCGCCATGACTTCGCAGCTTCTCGGCGGCACGATCGGCATGGCGGTCTGCGGGACACTTTTCGTGATGACCAACGATTTCCGTGTCGTCTTCCTCGCGACCGCGGCATGGATGCTGGCCGTCCTGCTGATTGGTTGGTTTGCCATTGAGCGCGGGACGAAGGAAACCTGACATTAGTGCGCGACACGTGGCCCGGGCGGTTGAGATAGGGCGGTCGTGCCCGGCCGGAGCACCTGCGGCCTTACCGCGTCAGCTCAGCGGGAGGCGATTGCGCCCGGATGAAGACCGATTTCGTCCTCAATGATCGTTATTTACATGGTTTGGATGATGCGATTGTCCGCTGTTCAGCACCATTTCTGGATCGCGCAATGTTTCAAAGCTGCATCGAGAGTTGATCGTTATCCTCATTCAATTTCATACATACGCTGGCTGGACGGGCTATGGTTAACGTTGGGTAGACGGGGGCCGGGGAGGAAACCATGTCATGCCCAACAGTGGACCTCGATAAAAAGAAGGTCATTCTGCTGAGTGGATTTGAAAAGACGCGTTCGACGAGCAAGCCTTTTTCCATTAAGGCCAAAAAGGAGCTCGAAAAAGCAGCAAAGAGGCATCGGGATGCGGTTGCATTCGGGTATGTCTTAGGCAAATGGGTGCCGGCCGCTTAAGTCTTAGATAGGCAATAGGTGCGGCTCTTAGCGGTTGCACGCCAATGCTATGCCGCTCCCCGAGTGTAGGGCGCTAGGGGAGCGGATTCATATTTGAGCACACGAGCAATTCTGCGCAGGATTAGCTGCCGGCTTCTATCCGGTGGCCCCTTGCGATTGGACGGAACATGCGCCGGTACTCGCTCGGTGTTAGCCCAGTCAGGCGCTTGAACAGCCGCCGAAAAAATGCGGGATCCTCATAGCCGACTTCGGCGCTGATCTCGTCTACGGAGATTTGCCCCATCTCGAGAAGTCGCTTCGCTTCCTCCACGCGCAGATTCTGCACGTTCTCGATGAGTGTTGAACCCGTAGCGGCCTTGAAACGGCGTTTCAGGCTGCGACCGGGCAAGCCTGAGATCTTCTCCACCCCAGAAACGGCGTTTGGTTCGCGGTAGTGCTCGTTGAGCCAATGGGAACAAGTCCGCACGATGGAGTCCGCGTGTGGCGCGGCGCGCACAAGGCTGGCATAGGGCAGTTGCCCTTCGCTATGCCATTTCAATAGATAAACCTTTGCAACGCGTAACGCCTCTCCTGGGCTGCAGTGGCGAGAGATGATGTGGATGGCCAAATCATGCCAGGACGTGGTTCCGCCCGCTGTCACGATGCGGCCGGACGCGTCGGCGAAGTTAAGGGTCGGCTCAGGGCGAAAATCGACATCGGGATAGTTTTGCCGGAACAGATCTTCGTAGGCCCAGTGAGACGTAGCGGTCTTTCCCTTTAACAGTCCCGTCTCAGCAAGCATGATCGCGCCTGAACATGCCGAGTAGATTGTGGAGCCGCGCTGATAGCGCCTGCGGACCCAATCCATCAGCTTCGGATACCGGCCCTTCATATCCTCGTCCCGCCCAAGCCAAAGCTCTGGCAGGATCACAATGTCGGCCTTTGGGTTCGACGCAATAGAGACGTGCGGCGACACCGGGATGTCGTTCCCGCACCGGAAAAGCTTCTTCGTTAGTGAAACGATACGCGTCCGAATAAGACGCTGCGGCTGCTCGGTGCCGACCAGCGCCTGCCAGATGTTGCCCGCAGCCGAAAGCACGTCGAGCCC
>JAUVPN010000007.1 GCA_030598645.1 Hyphomicrobium sp.
GTATGGGAGGCCGTGCACAAAGCGGGTGTGCCGGATTTGCTGCGGCTCAATCCCTTTTTCTATGGCTTCACCAGTTCCTCGCATCTCGCCAAGGTAGCGAGCCTTTGGTCGCCCTATGAGTTCAACCCGCTGGGCTTTGACCCGCTGCGCCGTCTCCTCTCAGAGACGCTCGACTTCGATCGGCTGCGTACGGATTCACCTTTGGAGCTGCTGATTGCCGCTACTGAAGTTGCCAGTGGCCGCGCCAAGATCTTTCGGCGTGACGAAATCACGTTGGAAGCCGTCCTGGCCTCGTCTTGTCTTCCCACTCTGCATCATGCCGTCCAGATTGATGGCGTGGCTTACTGGGACGGCGGCTTCTCTGCCAACCCAGATATCAAGACGCTTGCGATGGAAAGCCCGGTTGGGGACACGCTCATCGTTCAGCTCGATCCGCTTATCCGCAACGAGCTACCCAAGGGCGTGCGCGAGATTTCCATGCATGCCAACCGGATCACCTTCAACGCACCACTGATGCGTGATATTGAGCTGATTGAGTCTGTGCGCGAATGCTCCAGAACTTGGCTTGGCGGTGCGCGTGGTAGCTTAGGCCGGCTTGCCACGCATCGCTTTCACTTGATCGAAGCTGGCCACTACACGGGAGCGCTTAGCCTCGACAGCACGATGAAGCCCGACTGGCAGTTGCTTAACTATCTTCACAGTGCTGGTCGCGATGAGGCGGAGAAATGGCTGAGACGTCATCGTGCGAGCTTGGGACGTAGATCAAGTGTTGATCTGAAGGAGCGTTTCCTCAAGGGAATCGCCGGTTACGACGACGTTACGCCCTCGGAGGAATTAATCGAGCCGGCGGAACGAAAGCTTGCCGTCAATTCTCCCGATACCTAAGTGTCAAAGCACGGGCTATGATTGCCGCATGATGTGGCAACGACTGGCATTGAGATTGAGTCGCGCCGCGCTGCCCATGCTGGCCGGGTGCGCGTTTCTTTTTGCTTCCACAACGCCGACCCGACCGGCCCACGCGGAAACCGTCCCTGTCGTGGCGGCGGCGTCAAGCCTGCGTCACGCCTTGGATGACATAGCGACGGCTTTCGAACAACAAACTGGCCGGCAGGTTCGGCTCACCTATGGTGCCACGCGAAGTCTCACTCACCAGATTGAGAACGGTGCACCCTATGAGCTGTTCTTCGCTGCTGACACCGAAAGCGTTAAAAGGCTGGCTGACAAAAGCCTCACTGATGGCGAGGCATCTGTTTTTGCACGCGGGCGTATTGTTCTTATGGCGATGGAAGGATCGCCCGTCTCCGTCGATAGCGACTTGATCGGCCTTGCTGATGCGCTTGGGTCAGGCAAGGTCGATTATGTCTCCATCGCCAATCCTGAAGTGGCGCCTTATGGACGCGCCGCGCAAGAGGCGTTGCAAAAGGCAGGATTGTGGGAAAGCGTCAAAAAGCGGCTCGTGATCGGCGAAAACGTCGGGCAGGCGACGCAGTTTGCCACGACCGGTGCTGCTCAGGCAGGCATCATTGCTCGCTCGCTGGCGGTGTCTTCTAATGTCGGTCCTCGGTTGAGCATTGCGCTCGTTCCAGAAGACTGGCACCAGCCCATCAATCACAGTATGGCGCTGCTCAAAGGTTCTGGGCAAACTGCGCGTGCATTTGCCGCCTTCCTGAAAAGTGACCCAGGACGTGAAATTTTAGAGCGCAATGGCTTATTCGCGCCTTAACCTCGGGGAGGTGACGGTCATGGACTGGACCGCATTTGCACTGACGCTCAAACTTGCATTCTGGACCTGCTTGCTAATCCTGCCAATCGCTATTTTGTTGGCGCGTTGGCTTGCGTGGGGGCGTATGCCGGGAAAAAGTTGGGTAGAGACCTTGGTGATGTTGCCGCTGGTTTTGCCCCCGACGGTTCTTGGCTTCTATTTGCTTGTTGGCTTTTCGCCAGAATCCGATCTTGGGGCCTTCGTCACAGCAGTGTTTGGCAAGCCTCTCGTCTTTACGTTCACTGGCATTCTGGTTGCCTCGCTCATCATAAATCTTCCTTTTGCCGTGCAGCCTATTCAACGTGCGTTCGAAGCCATTGCGCCCAATGTGCGCGAGGCCGCTTTCGTCAGTGGGCTTTCGCCTTTCGAGACGTTGCGTCGTATTGAGCTTCCACTCGCGTGGCCGGGCATTGCCTCTGGCTTTGCGCTAGTTTTTGCTCATACGCTGGGTGAATTTGGCGTGATATTGATGATTGGCGGTAGCATTCCAGGAGAAACGCGCGTGATGTCGATTGCCATTTACGACAGCGTGCAGGCCTTCCGCACTGGGGATGCCGCTGTGATGTCCGCTGTGTTATTGGCCTTCTCTTTCACGGCCATTGTGTTTGTACATATGCTCGCGCGTCGTCGGCCGGATGCTCATGCCCATTGAGCCCGGACGTTTTCTCGTCAACTTGCGGCAGGCGGGTCAAATCCCGCTTGATGTGGAGATCACCTGCAATCCTGGCGAGCTGTTGGCGCTCGTGGGCCCTTCAGGCAGCGGCAAGACGACGGTATTGCGTGCTATTGCGGGTCTCTATCGGCCGGCCGCGGGGCGTATCGTTTCGGGGAATCAAATATGGTTCGACGCGGAAACCGGCACGATGATTTCGCCGCAGGCGCGGGCAACCGGCCTAGTGTTTCAGGACTATGCGCTTTTCCCCCATCTCTCCGCATTGGAGAATGTGAAACTGGCAGCGCGTCACCTCGACGAGCCACAATGCAGTGAACAAGTTGCAGCCCTCTTATCGCGCCTAAATCTAGATGGCCTTGAGATGCGGGCGCCCCATCAGCTCTCCGGTGGCGAACGCCAGCGCGTCGCTCTTGCCCGGGCTCTAGCGCGCGACCCAAAAATCCTGCTTCTCGATGAACCGTTTTCCGCCGTCGACCGCATGACCCGCGAGCGACTAAAAGCGGAGCTCTCCAGCCTGCACCGCACGCTCGAGATTCCGATTATCCTCGTGACCCATGATCTGCAGGAAGCTGAAGCGCTCGCTGATCGCATCGCCATCCTGCACAAGGGCAGAACGCTTCAAATCGGCACGCCCGATGACGTTCGTCTACGTCCGGTGAGCGCATTGGTTGCGCGTCTTATGGGGCAGGTTAATGTTTTCGATTGTGAGGTTGTGCAAGCCTCGCAAGAAAGTGGCAGCGGTCGCATCCGTTGGCGCGAGCAAGTTCTTCATGCTGCGAAAACGGGTCGGTTCAAGAAAGGTGAGCGAGTTACGTGGCTCATTCCGGCCGACTATGTGGCGTTGGAAAACACGAAGCCGCCTTCAGGGCAAGGACAAGAAAACAGGCTGCCGGGCAAGGTTGTCGACTTTAACGGGCTCGGCGAAATTACTTTGCTCACTATTCGTCTGCGTACAAATTCTGCTGATCTACTTCGTCTCACCGTCGCTTCGCGTGAAGCCCGCTTGCTCAAACCGGGAAGTGACGTGACAGTTCGCCTACTTGCCGATGGCATCCATCTCATGCCGCCGGAGATTTAATCAAGGGCTCACCAGTCGTGCGTAGCCTTGTGTTATCGTCTCTTCCAGCGCCTTTTTGTAGTCGGCGTAGCATGCGTTGTTCTCTGTAATTTCACCGAGGCCACCTCGGAACTCCTCACATTTTTCGTAAACAATTGGTGTTGCCACCGGCAGTAACATTGCGCCGTGCTTGTGCAGCGTGGTGATGATACCCCGCATCTTACCAATGCGGTCGATCTGCGAAACTATAACCATGCGCATAGCCCCTTTCGTCAGCGATACAAGGTGAATGAACATGGAGGAGGCGGGAATATAGAGCCGTCCCCTATGCGAGTAGGGTGCGTCGGGCCGGTCGCGCTCTTGGAATAACAAGCTTGGCCAGTCCGGTTCCCAGCTTACATCCGTGCGAAAGGCAACGATCACGCCAGGCTGCGCAAACGACGGCCGCACTGTTAGGTAACTACCGATGTAGTGATCGACGGCAGCCCTTGTGTAAGCTCCCATGTAGACCGGAGCAACAAGCCCGCCTTCGCCCTGCAGCTCCTCAGGCCCCCGCGGGGTTTTGCCGTCCCAGGCCTCCTTCAGCTTATCGTAATCGAGCCCCAGCACCATGCACACGTCGAATAGGGTCTGCTCGCGCACCGAGCGCCCGCCCAGCAGATTCTGGATCGTTTTCTCGTGGCAGTCGGCGGCGTCGGCAATTTCGGCCTGTGTCAGCTTTTTCTCGATCATGGCCGTCTTGATCTGGGCTAACGCACCTTCGCGCGCTAATTTTGAGACTGAGGCCTTCATCCAGTGCGTGCCCCCAATTGCGGCGCTTGAGATCGAATTTTCTGGAATTTACCGGTTTTTTCCCCTGATGGGCAAACCGGAAAGAGCCGGTGCCGGCGTTTCCCATTTGTTGTCGGCAAGCTGTCTCGTGTTTCTGCCCCGGTGGTGGCAGGTTTCACTCAGGGGGGATCAGCATGGTTTCGCGATCGCGACGTCTCCTACAATCTGAAACCTACGTGTGGGAGGCAAAAATATGAAGATTTCTAGCGACGCTGGGCCCCTTTCTCTGGACCTCAGGGGCCCAGCCTCAGCCATTCTAATTTCGCTTTTCGGCGCGGCCATCGTTGCGGTCGGACTGCTTCTGCTCGGCGTCTGAGCGACCAACCCCGGTTTGATCAAAAGCCGAGGGCGGCGAAGGCCAAAGACCCCCACCGCCCTGTTCTCTGCTGTGCAAGCGATTCTAGAGGACTTCTAGCGATACCGGGGCAAGACCCGCGCCGGTCATACCTATCACTTGGGCAGCACCCTTTGAGAGGTCGATAACGCGGCCACGGATGAACGGCCCGCGGTCATTTATGGTGACCACGACAGAGCGGCCATTGCGCTTGTTTGTCACCTTAACCTTGGTGCCAAACGGAAGAGAGCGGTGGGCGGCAGTCATGGCTTTCGGATTGAAGCGGCCGCCGGAGGCCGTTCTCTGCGGCTGCCAATAGTAGGAGGCGATTCCAGACCCAGCCGAGCCCTTCGAAGCCACGCGAGTACGCGAGCGGCGCGGCTTGCTACTCCTTCTCGTAGAGCGCTTGCTCGCGCTGCGACGCCCCGATTGCTTCGTGCTAACGCGTCCGTTTGAGCGATAATTGCGGGCTGAACCAGTTTTTGCTGACTTTGAAGAACTGCATGCTAAGCCTCCGCCCATGCACTTCCAATAAGCCGCGCTGGCAGGAGCCAGCGTCAGCAAGCCTAACGTCACCACAGCTAAGGCGGAATAGATAAAGGTCCGCATTCCTATTCTCCTCGTTATAGCGACGGCGCCCAAGCTAAACGCACATTCCCGAATCCAGCTCATCTGAAGCTGACGACCTGGAGTTTGCTCCTTAACGGAGTCAGCGATTTTTGGCGGGGGGATTGTGTTTGTGTTGTTTGGCCCGTAGCGAATCCCAGAACTCATACCGTCGCTTTGCAAAGGGATACTCCCCGTTCTGGCGCCGGCTACGGACCATCACCAATTGAGGCGGTCAACCTTGTCGTCTGAACGTCATTCGCCGGAAAACCTGTCAACGCGTTAATTTTGAAGGGTTTTGTTTCGATGTGCTAGTGCGGTCCCGCGACGGCAGGTCGCACATGCAAGGCCACGCGCGTGCGACTTAAAGTGGTGCAAGCGCGACGGCAAGAGGAGGTCAGCTTGCGCAGCCAGAACGCAGCTAAGGTCTCTGAGGCGCCGAGCTTCTTGAGCGCGCTCAGGGTCTGGGCACAGATCGGCCTATTGTCCTTCGGTGGCCCGGCTGCGCAGATCGCGCTCATGCACCGCGTTCTTGTCGAGGAGCGCAATTGGCTGGATGAACGCCAGTATCTTTCGGCACTAAGCTTTTGCATGCTGCTACCGGGTCCCGAGGCGATGCAGCTTGCGACCTACTCGGGTTGGCGCCTGCACGGTATCAGGGGCGGCCTGTCTGCTGGTCTATTGTTCGTTGCACCCGGCGCTATCCTTGTTCTCGTGCTTTCCATTCTCTACGGAGCATTCGGCAAAGCACCCCTGGCAGAAGCTTTATTTGCGGGGGTCAAGGCTGCAGTCCTTGCTATTGTTCTGCGCGCACTATGGAGTCTTGCTCAACGGGCGCTGGAGGGCCGGTTCGATTGGCTCGTTGCGGTAGCTGCTTTCGTCGCTATCTACTTTCTCGACTTACCATTCCCCCTTGTGGTAGCGACCGCGGCCATCGTCGGGTATTTGCGCGCCACACGATTGGCGGATGGTTTGGCTGCGAAGGTCCCGGCACCGCCAGTACCGTTCTCCCAGACCGCTCGAACGTTTGCGCTTTGGCTTGCGGTCTGGATCGGTCCACTGCTCGCCGTCGTCGCCATTTTTGGAAGCGATCACGTGCTGGCACAGCTGGCCTGGTTTTTCTCCAAGCTCGCAATAGTCACATTCGGTGGCGCCTATGCTGTCTTAGCCTACATGGTACAGGAGGTAGTTGAGGGCTACGGTTGGCTTGCCCCTGGTGAAATGCTCGACGGGCTTGGTCTGGCCGAGACGACGCCCGGACCTCTGATCCTCGTAACAGAATTTGTCGGCTATATCGCCGCTCTACGATTTGGGGGCGGAGGCTCCATCCTAATGGGGCTCCTCGGTGTGTTGGTCACCTTGTGGGCCACCTTTGCACCCTGCTTCCTTTGGATCTTTGTGGGTGCTCCCTACATCGAATGGCTGACCGCAGCGCCACGTCTGGCTTCCGCCTTGCGCTCGGTCACCGCAGCCGTCGTCGGTGTCATCCTCAACCTTGCAGTCTGGTTCGCGCTCCATGTCCTCTTCGAGGATGTAATCGAGCACACATTTGGTGCCCTCCGGCTATTCGTGCCCAACCTGGCAACCGTAAACTGGGTGACGCTCTTCCTGGCGGGTTTTGCAGTGATATTGTTCGTTATTCTGCGCCGCGGCATCGCCATGACGCTTGGCATATGCTCGGCTTTGGCGCTGCTGATGTTCTATCTCGCTCCAGCCTAAAGCCAACCCTTGCGTCGGAAGTAGAGGAAGGGAATTAGTGCGGCGACAAACATGAGACCTAGCGCAAAAGGATATCCAAGGAGCCAATCGAGCTCGGGCATGTATTTAAAGTTCATGCCGTAAATTGAGGCGACTAGCGTCGGCGGCAGCAGAATAACCGCCATAACTGAGAATAGCTTGATAATCTGGCTCTGCTCGGTGCTGATCATGCCCAACGTGGCTTCAAGCAGAAAGGCGATGCGCGTTGAGAGGGAGCGCGTGTGATCCATCAACGAACTGATGTCACGCTGTGCGGCCTTGATGCGCTGGCGCGTACGTGAGTCATCACCGCGTTCTCTGGCGACCTGTAAGAAGTAGTGGAACATGCGGCTGAGAGACGTAGCGCTGTCCTCCGCGCGAGCGCTGATCTCGCCCGCTTTTCCCGTGCCCCGAAGCAACACGTCGTAGCGTCGACTGCGTGTTTGTTGGCCGCCCTTTACCGAGAAAATTCCTTGAGCCAAACGGTCCACCTCGTCTTGAATGCGTTCGATGAGGTCGGCCATGCGATGGATTAGTGCCTCAAGCAGCCCGATCATAATGACGCTGCCGTGGCCGCAGGGCGCATCGCCTTTTGCGACTCGCTGCAGAAAGAGCGGAATTGCCCTCGGCTCGGCATGGCGCACCGTGACCAGCCTCTGGCCGGTTAAAATAAACGTGACCGCTGAGGTCTGAGGAACAGGCTCTTCAATATTGTAGACAATAAACGCCGTCATGAAGTACGCGCCGTTCTCCAAATAGAAGCGATTGGAGGGTTCAATCTCGCGCATTTCAGCGCGCGTTGGGATCTCGATTCCAAGCACCTCTTCGACAAAGGCTGTTTCCTCTTGTGTAGGCTGCAGCAGGTCGAGCCAAATGCACTTATCTGTCAAAGGGCTAGTTTCTTGCCGCGGCTTCAGATTAGTTCCATTGGACTCATAGATCGTCAGCATTGCAATTTCCTTGCGGCCTGATGTTGGCGTATCAAAGCGCGAGTTGTCAGCTCTCCTATACCATCGACGTTTATGGCGCACGTGACGCGTCGACATAACGTAACTTATCGGTGCGCCCTGTCAGCCCGACCGAGGCATTTGAGGGGCTCCTCCACCAAATCAGGCGTGCGAGATCTTGGGGTGGTTCGTTCTGATCGGCGCTGGCCGAGGCCGGTCTATGCTGTCGATTTGGAGGTGCCACAACCGCATGGCGCCGTTTTCGCTTCTGAGTTCAATAGTGACCTGCGCGCGCCCGGTTGCAAAATTTCCGACGAAGGTCACGGTTACTGTCTTACTTAGGATTTCGGAAATGATTGCTGCGGCTCGGGCCGGTGACGTCATTTGAAGCATTGCTTCCTTCGTCCAACGCGACCGGTGCGAGACGTCGTTGACATCGCGCAAGGGGCCCAGTCCCTTCAGAGCATCCAATGATCGTTGCGCTTCGGGGAGGCTGCGGTTCGAGGCGATTGACTTAGCGTAGTATGGTTCGATGTCGAGAAGCGACCAACGTAGCGACAACTCGCGCGTAATCTTGACGGCGAGTGTTTGGTTGGAAGGACTCTGGCGATCGATGTCCAGAGCAACGTTACCGAAGAAGCTTGCGGAAAACACGATAATTGCCGCAAATAGCACGCCGAGTATGGAGAATATTGAACGGATCATATCTGTACCGTCTTGATTTCTTGGCCCCAATGTCAGCTATCCCCTCCTTAAGACGGGGAAGGCGCGCATTTCGTCAGTGTTGGGTGGTTATGTCAGACAAGCAGGCTGGCCGCTGTTCCGTGCATAACAGGGATTAGCGTCAGCAGGCCACCCGCCTGCACAACCGTTAACGGGTCGAGGCCTGCAGGTGAAAATCTATGCACGCGTCAACGGCGTAATAAGCTGGACGACTACCAGCCTCGATTATTCGGGTGGGGCGGTATGAACTGTCGGAGCACGCAATGAAAGCGCTAACCGTCTCTATTGTGCGCTTGGCAACGATTGCGACTTTGCCGTGCACTCTCATCGTGGGACAGGTCATCGCAGCGGATCTGTCGACACGCGAAGTTATCGAGACGCTTTTTAAGTCCAAACGCGGCACACCAGTTGACTTTTCAGGCAAAGATTTGAGCTTCCTCGATCTCTCTGGTCTGGACTTCAAAGGCGCGAAGTTGGCGTCAGTCAACCTCTACGGCGCTGATCTGACAGACGCCAATTTGACAGGTAGCGACCTATCTGGTGCTCGGCTTGATCGAGCTACGGTGGTCAGGGCTAACTTTTCCGGCGCAAATCTTGAGCGCGCCAGCCTGCTGGGGCCGACTGCTTATTCTGACGTTGCAATCGACCAGGGGGACGCGCCCCATTTCATCGGGGCCAACTTGCGCAAACTTCGTATTGCCGGTCGTCTCGACGGCAGTAAGTTCCGTGGTGCGGACATGACAGGTGCCGTTATTGGGCAGCAGCGAGCGGTGTGGGGGTCATACAAACCGCGCGCGTCTATGAATGGGGCCGATTTCACAGGCGCGATGCTTGTGAATATCGACCTTTCGGAGACGGACCTTCTATTTGCCCGGTTTGTGAGCGCTGATCTTTCGCGCGCCAACCTAAAGGGCGCGGATCTATCGATGGCAGACTTGACGCATGCTAATTTTGCTCAGGCCGATCTTTCCCAGGCAAATCTTGACGGAGCCAAACTCTCCGGCGCGAAGGGCCTTGAGACAGCCACCGGTCTTGCAAGCGCGCAAAATCTCGACAAGGCGATACGTTAAGGAGCTAAATCTACTCGGCCGCTGCCATTCCCGCATGACCTAGCTTCTCGCCGAGCTTCGCGATCAAGTCAGCCGCGGCCACTGGAATGTTGGTTCCCGGCCCGAATACGGCCTTTGCGCCCGCCTCGTAGAGCGCGGAGTAATCGGATGGGGGGATGACGCCGCCGACAACGATCATGATGTCGCCGCGGCCTTCTTTCTCTAAAGCCGCCTGTAGGTCAGGCACCAACGTCAGGTGTCCGGCCGCCAGAGACGATACGCCGATAATATGTACGTCATTCTCCACCGCTTGGCGCGCAGCCTCATCGGGCGTAGCAAAAAGAGGGCCGATGTCCACATCGAAACCTAGATCGGCAAACGCTGATGCAATGACCTTCTGGCCACGATCGTGACCATCCTGACCCATCTTGGCAATCAGGATGCGCGGCCGGCGGCCTTCGTTCTTATCGAACGCCTCCACCTGCTTCAAAACCTTGGCCACATCCGTGCTCATATTGCCCACCTCTGCCCGGTAAACTCCGGATATGGCTCGGATCTCGGCGCGGTGGCGACCGAATATCTTCTCCATCGCATCTGATATCTCACCAACGCTCGCATGGGCGCGCGCAGCTTTCACTGCCAAGTCCAAGAGATTGCCGTTGCCGCGCGCGCCTTCGGTAAGCGCATTGAGCGCCGCTTGGACCACCGATTCGTCGCGCTCACCGCGTAAACGCTCCAGTTTGGCGATCTGCTGCTCGCGAACCTTACGGTTATCTACTTTCAGGATTTCGATTTCAGCCTCATCGTTCACCTGGAATTTGTTCACACCGACAATGGTCTGTTTGCTGGAATCAATACGAGCCTGCGTGCGTGCCGCCGCCTCCTCGATGCGCATTTTCGGGATCCCAGCCGCGATCGCCTTTGCCATTCCGCCGAGCTTCTCAATCTCTTCGATATGGGCCATCGCCTTGCAGGCGAGTTCGTACGTCAGCCGCTCCACATAGTGACTGCCGCCCCACGGATCGATTACGCGACATGTGCCAGTTTCTTGCTGCAACAAAAGCTGCGTATTGCGCGCGATGCGCGCAGAGAAATCCGTTGGTAGCGCGATAGCTTCGTCAAGCGCATTGGTGTGGAGCGATTGCGTATGCCCTTGTGTCGCGGCCATAGCTTCCACGCATGTACGCGTTACGTTATTGAATATATCCTGCGCCGTTAGGCTCCAGCCTGACGTTTGGCAGTGCGTACGGAGACTCAATGAGCGAGGGTTCTTTGGACTGAACTCCTCGCGGATCAGCTTCGCCCACAACAAGCGTGCTGCACGCATCTTGGCGATCTCCATGAAGAAGTTCATGCCGATTGCCCAGAAGAACGACAGCCGGGGTGCGAACGCATCGATATCGAGCCCGGCCGCTACGCCCGCGCGCACATACTCCACGCCGTCAGCCAGCGTATATCCTAGCTCAAGGTCCGCCGTCGCCCCCGCCTCTTGCATGTGATAACCGGAGATCGAGATCGAATTAAACTTTGGCATATGTGCGCTGGTGTATCCGAAGATATCCGAGACAATGCGCATTGAGGGATCAGGCGGATAGATGTAGGTGTTGCGAACCATGAACTCTTTGAGGATGTCGTTCTGAATGGTGCCCGACAACTTCTCTGGCGGCACACCTTGTTCCTCGCCGGCGACGATAAAAAGGGCCAGAACTGGCAGCACCGCGCCGTTCATGGTCATCGACACTGACATCTGTTCGAGCGGAATGCCCGAGAACAACGTGCGCATGTCATAAATCGAGTCGATGGCTACTCCCGCCATGCCAACGTCGCCGCGTACGCGTGCATGATCGCTGTCGTAGCCGCGGTGCGTGGCCAGATCAAAGGCGACCGACAAGCCTTTTTGACCCGCCGCGATATTGCGCCGATAGAACGCGTTGGAATCCTCAGCCGTCGAGAAGCCTGCGTATTGGCGAATTGTCCAGGGCTGCAGTGCGTACATCGCAGGGTAAGGGCCGCGCAGATTGGGTGCGATACCTGGCCAGGTATCGAGAAAGTCGAGATCAGCGGTATCGGCTCCCGTATACACCTGCTTAATCGCAATGCCTTCGGGCGCCTCATACGCAACACCGTTGTCTGGCGCTGTCACTACGTTTGGGGCCGTATCTTCGAGCTCAATCTTCGTGAAATCGGGAATACCGCTCATTCCTTCGCCTTCCGCTCGGCCTTCTTAGCAATCACCGCGCCCACCTTCTAACAAAACATAACAGAAGCATGTAAATTCGGTCGCCTGAACGCAGCGTTGCCATTTTTACAAGTCCTTACAACTTTGCGTGCCATCTTTTTTGCATGCGGACAAGAAGATGACGAGATCGCACAGTAGAATACTTAAGTCATGGGGAGTGTAGGTACCGACCGGGATCACGCACGCGGAGACTATTTTTTCCGCACAGCGGGAAAGTAAACAGATCATCAATCCTGACTGTGCATAGTCGAGTGTGGCACCAGAGCTTGCTTATGCAAACCGGTGGCCGGAGTGGAGGGCCTTTTGCTTCCTACCTCACGTTGTCTCAAAGTATTTATTTGCTGCGGCCTCCTATTGATGGTCGCCAGCACTGCCAATATCGCGGCGATATTGGACTCCGATCCGCTGGGGCGTCTTGCCGGGCGCTGGACGGGTGAGGGCGTCATGACGCTCAATTCTGGGCCTGCTGAAAGTTTCAGGTGCATCGTCACCTACCGGCCCACCAAGGATGGCGGTGGCATGCGGCAGAATTTGCGCTGTAAGGGCCGCGCGACCCGGCTAGACGCAGCCACGCTTCTTTGGGTCAAAGGCACGCGGGTGACCGGCCGGTGGGAGGACAAGATCAACTCGCTTAGCGGTACAGTCCGCGGCAGAGTGACTAACGACGGCTTTGAGGTCATGCTTGCCGGTCGCTTTTTTGCGGCCAAAATGGCGGTCGCTGGTGCTGGGTGCGCTCAGATGGTGACCGTGTCACCGCAGCGCTCGGTCTATTTTCGCGAGCTGTCCGCAGAACTGCGCAAATGCTGAGGCAGGTGGAAAGCCGTCCACTGTGGCTTTTCACGGCTCTACATCGCAATCTCTGCGCAAGTCACTTGCTTGCGAACCACCGCACTAGAACTATGCTTAGCTATTGGGATATTGTTGTTCGCGGCTCCCGCGAAGCACCGAGTGCTGCGCACCAGCAACCGCCACCTGCGAAGAAAAGATTTTTCTAAGCCGGCCTTGGCCCTTCCACTTGCTGCGGCTCGGGATCGTATACGTGTACGACACGGTGCCCCCCGAACAAGATCGAGGCCAGAACCAAGATCCCGAGGGCCTGCCAAAGTGTGATCTGCTTGAGGCCGAAAACGTCTGGCACCACCAGATTCCAAATCCACATGAAGATGAAGCTGAATATCAAAACTGCGATTATCGCGACGATCAATCCGATCAGAACGCCAAAAAACATTTCCATGGCTTTCCTCCTTCGGCCTGTTAAATAGTGCCGCTCATAGAGTTCCACGGGATTATGCGTGCGTCCACCCGGAGCTTATACAAATCTGTTTGTCGCGCTGCTCCAGCGATGATTGGCGCGAAGGCTGGCCCTAAGACTTAGCAGGCTCGCCATGTGCTAGCTCAGTTTTAGTATAAAGCTAGTGTTCCAACATGCAGAAATTAAAAAGAAATATGCACTTCTACCCTGGAGGACTTTCTCAATAGACTTGACCCTCGGAAGTCAGTGGCGAGAATGATAGCCATTAGTAAAGTTCGCAACAACAACGATAAAATGGGAGATGGGGGATGTTTCCACCAGGTGCGACGTCGGCAAGCCTAATCATCGTGATCTTAATTGGTGCGGCGGTAGGCGCTGGGGTAGGCGGTCTGTTAGAGGGCGTAGTTGCAGACAAAGCGTGGCTGGCGATCGTCGCTGGGTTCGTGGCGACCGTCGTGGCCGGCATGGTTCGCAATGCTTTGATCCACGGCGTCTCCGGCGCGGGGCCCGATACCTTCAAGATCCCGGGTGTAGTCCTTACATTTTCGGTCATTGCATCGTTGGCCGGCAGCCTAGCCGCGCACGAGATCCTCGATGACTATCCCACGGTCTATGAGGCAGCCAATTCGGGAATCTGGCTCGGTACTGTGGCCGGGATCTTCTCCTGCATAATTATGGCGATGCTCATGATAACTTTCTATCTGCACCCACGAAACCAGCTATAGCCATTGGCTATTACCCCGGCGCCATCGGCGGGCCCATTTTGACCTGAAACCCCCGCCTTCCCGTTTTAGCGGTCACTTGTGGGTTCTTCTTAAAGACCTTGCGGATAATGGTGGTGCCAAGAGGTTAGAGTATGGGCGGCGACTTGTAGCTAGACCTATAAGGTAGGGTCCGGCAGCATTGGCCGAGAATCTTATCCATGCCTGACGGCGGTGAGAACTTTCGCCTATGCGTGGCAACTTCGGCTTGAGCAGTGTGGTGGCCCTCATCGGTCGTCACTGGCGCATTCTCGCGGGCCTGTGCCTTGCGGGAGCGGGCTTGTACATTGCGATCGAAATCAGCGACAAACAGGGCCGGGCTGATCTGCCGTACGGCTATGCCGTTCGCATGACGTGTGAGGATGACCCTGAGTCACATCTGTGGAGCGGGGGCTGCGACCGCATTGCTGCCGACATCGCACGCACGGATCGTCCCTCGTTTGGTGACCTATATCAGGCCTTTGTCATCGTGCACCACTCGCCGATCCCCTCGGCGGCCACGGCTCGCCACTTCGCAAACGTTCCGTGCGACACCAGCTTCAAGCTCGATGAGACCCTGAAGGGCACACGCTATATCTTAGTCACTGAAAAATTCGCGAACGTGTGCAGCCTTCCGCACGCGCAGGCTATTATGGATGAAATCGACACTAGGGCCCGCGCTTTGATGACCATTGAACGCGGCGGTTTGACCTATTCAGCTCTTGCAGCTGGAACGATTGCCAACCTGACAAATCCGCTTGCGATCCTGGCAGCGACTTTAGTCGTCATGGTGTTATGGATGGTTTGAGGCAAGACCGATCCGTTGATGGCTGTTGACTTTTAAGGCAGCAATCTCAGTGTCTCGGTCGTTTCGTCGTGCACGGGTGAAAGCGGCCCCTGCTGCACGCGGCACAATCGCGCGACTATTGCGTATTGGAAAGGTCTAACCCTTCACGTCAAGCAACTCGACGTCAAAGATCAGCGTGGCATTCGGGGGGATGACGCCGCCGGCTCCGCGGCCGCCGTAGCCGAGCTCGGGTGGAATGACGAGGGTGCGCTTGCCGCCAACCTTCATTGTAGCAACGCCCTCGTCCCAACCAGCAATGACACGCCCCTGGCCAATCGGAAACTCGAAGGGCTGGCCGCGGTCGACAGAGCTATCGAACTTAGCGCCCTTGGCACCGTTCTCATAAAGCCAGCCAGTGTAATGCATGACGCAAATCTGACCGGGCCCAGGCTGGGCGCCTGTGCCAATTTTACTATCAGTGATCTTTAGGCCCGATGGTTTGGTCATGGTTTCTCCGACTGTCTGAGCCATAACTTTGGCAGGGGTAGTAGCTGCGAAAGTACCGGCTAATGCGATAACGAGGCCCAATGCGGTCCATGCATTTGCGAGAGTGAGCATTCTTATCCTCCTTGGGCGCAATCGGGCCGGAGCGTCCCCCATCTAGCGCACACGCAATGCAAGCGCATTACTTCGTCGCCTTTGGGGCAACCGCATTAACCCTACCGCAGACAAGGGGCGTCTGGCTGCAGACCATTGGCGCATGGCCGTCAAGTCTCAACGTCCCGGCCGGCCGGTCTTACGCGGGCGGCCACGACGGGCCTTCTTTTCAGTTTCGGTTGGCACTTCGACAGTGAGTGCTGGTTTTTTTGGGAGAAGCTTTTTCCCGCTTGGCACCGATAGGGATGCGTGCGGGCCCATCTCATCTAGCGTCGGCTTGTGTGGTCCCGGCACCTTCTCTCCGAAGGCGCCGGCGCTCGTGCCCACATCGACGTTGGGATCGCGCGCAGGAACCGGACGGTCGGTGCCGGGCCCCATATCGTCGAGCGATGGTTTGCGTGCACGCGAGGTTGACTGCGCATATGTCGGCTGGACTGCTTCGTATGCTTGTGCAATGCGGCTGCCCGTCGGTGGCTGTGCCCCTTTGCCCTTCTTCTTTGTGTCGCGGGGTGGGTCCACCTTCTTCCCATCCTTGCGCGCGCCATCGCGGCGCAACCGCGGAGCTGGTTTGAACGTGCCAGCACGATCTTCCACCTCTGTCTGCCGCGACAGCGGACTGTCTGCGATCGCTAGTTCGGTTTCGTGCAACCGCTTGATCTCGTCACGCAACCGGGCCGCAGTCTCAAATTCCAGGTCTGCAGCCGCATCGCGCATGCGCCGCTCCAGGTTCTCGAGTACCGCAGCTAAGTTGTGCCCTACCAACGGCGCGTCTGCCATCCCGGCATCGACCGTCACGTGGTCCTGCTCGTAGACGGAGGCCATGACGTCAGCGATGTTCTTCTTCACGCTCACAGGCGTAATCCCGTGCGCCTTGTTGTAAGCGACCTGCTTCTCACGTCGCCGCTTCGTTTCAGAAAGCGCGCGATCCATCGAGCCCGTTACCTGGTCCGCGTAAAGTATCACGCGCCCGTCCACGTTGCGCGCCGCGCGGCCAATCGTCTGGATCAGCGATGTCTCCGAGCGTAAGAACCCCTCCTTGTCCGCGTCAAGAATGGCGACCAACGCGCACTCGGGAATATCCAGCCCCTCGCGCAGTAGGTTTATCCCAATCAGCACGTCGAAGGCGCCAAGCCGCAAATCCCGAATAATCTCGATACGCTCGAGCGTCTCGATGTCGGAGTGCATGTAGCGTACGCGCACACCCGCTTCATGCATGTACTCGGTCAAGTCTTCCGCCATGCGTTTGGTCAGCGTCGTCACAAGCGTGCGATACCCCGCCTTTGCAACGTGCCGGACCTCGTGCAGTAAATCATCCACTTGGGCCTTGGCCGGCCGCACGAGCACCGGCGGATCAGTGAGACCCGTCGGCCGGATCACTTGTTCCGAGAATGACCCTCCCGTTTCGTCCAGCTCCCATCCCCCCGGTGTTGCCGAGACGAAAGCCGTTTGTGGGCGCATCGCGTCCCACTCATCGAACCTCAGCGGCCGGTTATCCAGGCATGATGGCAGCCGGAACCCGTACTCGGCCAGCGTCGCCTTTCGTCGGTAGTCACCGCGGAACATTCCCCCGATCTGCGGCACCGTCACGTGGCTCTCGTCTACAAACACCAGCGCGTCGTCGGGTAGATACTCAAACAGCGTCGGAGGTGGGTCGCCTGGACGACGTCCGGTAAGGTATCGCGAATAGTTCTCGATGCCTGCGCAAGACCCCGTCGCCTCCATCATCTCCATATCGAAGACGGTGCGCTGCTCGAGCCTTTGCGCCTCGAGTAGCTTGCCCATGTCGTACAGCTCATTCAGGCGTTGCTTCAGCTCCGCCTTGATAGACTTGATCGCCTGCTGCAGCGTCGGTTTTGGAGTCACATAGTGTGAGTTGGCATAGAGCTTCACCAGCGCCAGTTCGTCCGTCTTCTGTCCCGTCAAAGGATCGAACTCGATAATCGTTTCGATCTCATCGCCAAATAGCGAAAAGCGCCACGCCCGGTCATCCAAGTGGGCTGGGAATACCTCCACGGTATCACCTCGCACCCGGAACGTGCCCCGTTGAAACGCGGCATCGTTGCGCTTGTAGTGCAAAGCCACCAAATCGGCGATCAACTGCTGGCGCGGCAGCGTCTCGCCTGCGCTCACCGTGAACGTCATCGCCGTATAGGTCTCGACCGACCCGATGCCGTAGATGCACGACACACTCGCCACAATAATCACGTCGTCGCGCTCTAACAGCGCACGCGTTGCGGCGTGGCGTAAGCGGTCGATCTGCTCATTAATCGAGCTTTCCTTCTCGATGTAGGTGTCGGTGCGCGGCACGTACGCTTCCGGCTGGTAGTAGTCATAGTAAGAGACAAAGTACTCCACCGCGTTTTCGGGAAAGAACCCTTTGAATTCGCCGTAGAGTTGGGCCGCTAGCGTCTTGTTGGGGGCAAGGATCAAGGCCGGCCGTTGCGTCTCGGCAATTACCTGCGCCATGGTGTAGGTCTTGCCCGAGCCGGTCACGCCTAACAGCACCTGACTGCGCTCATGCGCGTTGACGCCCGCGACGAGTTCTTTGATCGCTTGTGGTTGATCTCCTTTCGGCTCGAACTCTGAGACGATATCGAAATGCCGCCCCCCTTCGGATTTCTCAGGGCGCGGCGGCCGGTGGGGCGTGAACACGGGCTGATCGCCGGAGACAAGCGGATGCTCGGCGAGCATGGGCTGCTGGGCCAACATTTCGCGCGCCTTGTCGGAGCGCTGGTCCGGCTTGGCGAGTAACGCGTCGAGATAACTCGATGGTGAATCTCCTGCTGCCAGTCCCCGCGGTGCACCGCTCAGCGCTTGGCCCCGGAGCGCTGGCAACGTGGCGGGACCGGCATCGAACCGCACCGGCGACGCTTCGCGAAACCCTTTGGTACTGGGCGTCCTCGCCTCCGTCTCGGGCGGGGGCGGTGTCGGTTTTCCCGATGTTCCGCGGGACGCACGTGGTTTGGGTATTTTGGGAGGGCGCGGCATGGGGCGAATATGGCGTGAGCCGGCTCAGGGCTCAAGCGCGCTGCCAATGCCTCATGAAACCTCAATTTGGTACGTCTCTTTCAAGCGCCAGCACACGATCAGTATGATGGTCGCTGCTAAAAGGAGATACCCAGCCGGCGCGGTCAGCCATCCCGTGCCGTGGATCAGCCATGCTGCGATCAGCGGCGTCGTGCCACCAAATATGGCCGCCCCTGCATTATAGCCAAGCGCGAACCCGCTATAGCGCACCCTTGTGGGCAAGTGCTCCATTGCCGTTGTGTGCGCCGGTGCCATGAAGCAGGCGACGGGCACCACTAACACCAGCGCGCCCGCCAGCGTGAGCCAAAATTGACCGCTTGCCAGCATCCAAAACTGAGAAATGCTCAGAACGATGAACGCCAGGCTTGAGGAGATCAAAACCGGTTTGCGCCCCACATTGTCCGATACCAATCCGGAAATGGGGATCACCGCGATGCTCAAGACCGTTGCTATTGTGGTGATAGTCAGCGCCGAGACGTGATCCATACCAACGAACGATTGCAGGTAAGTCGGCAAGAACGCGATGACAAGATAGTATGACAGTGCAGTGAACGACGACATTGCAAAGGCGACAGCAGCACCGCTCGTATCATCCTTGACGGCTTCTTTCAGTGGCTTGCGCGCCCGCAACCCTTCTTCCTCTACCTCTTCAAACATCGGTGTCTCTGGCACCCACAACCGAAAGGCCAGTGCGATCAGTCCCACGCCTGAACCGACGAAGAATGGAATGCGCCAGCCCCACGCTTGCATATCCTCAGTAGAAAGCAATGCGATCAGCGCCGTCACCAGGCCGGCGGCGAGTAGCACGCCCCCTCCCGCCATCATGCTGGCAAGGCTTGTCGTGAGCGCGCGGTGGCGCGGCGCCGCAGTCTCAAAAAGCATGACGATTGTGCCGGCGAACTCTCCGCCGAGCGAAAAACCCGAGAACAACCTAGCTAACACGAACAGGATCGCCGCGGCGATGCCGATGTCGTCGTAAGTTGGCAACGACCCTTCGACTAACTTGGCCACAGACATGACGAGAGCTGAGACGATGAGCGCTCGCTTGCGGCCCAGGCGGTCTCCCAATCGGCCGAAGAGGATTGCGCCGTGCGGCCGTGCGAGATAGGCGGCAGCAAAGATGCCAAGGATTGCGAATAAGTGCGCCTTGGTTTGGGTTTCGCCGAAAAACACTCTCGCCAAGATGGGCACGAGCGAGAGGTAGATCATAAAATCAAACCATTCGACAATCTCGCCGACGGAGCTGAAGAGCACGGTCCGTCTACGCCAATGGGGCATTGGAGGGCCTTAGGAGGTTCGGTGTGCTCCGTTGGGGGTCTTCTTAGGAAGGGCAAGCTATAGACTAAATATGACCTGCGCTGGTAGCAGGCTCAAGCGGCACGTGGCGCCTCGATTAAGGTTATGCGCCAGATTGCGGGAGATCATGAAGACCCAATCCGTCGACGGTTGCTCCAGCGGAGTGTGAGCCGGACGGTCGATGGGCCCAGATTATTTACGGGCTTAGCTTATGGCAGCGCTTGCATGCTTAGTAGCCAGAACGCGGTCGACCCGCCCTGACTTCTTGAGGAAGACTGCAAACGCGCCCAACTGCGAAGGGTTGTCTTATCCGCCAA
>JAUVPN010000021.1 GCA_030598645.1 Hyphomicrobium sp.
AGACGAGGAGAGCGAAGCTCGCTGCGTGACTCTCGGGAAAGCCGTACTCGCCAAAACCTTTGATCTGATTGAAGCAACGCTGCGAAAACTCCGCACTATAGCCACGCGCTACCATGGATGAGATCATTTTCTTCTCAAGGCGTCCAATAGTGCCGCGACGGCGAAAGGTAGCCATGGCCTTCCTGAGTTCGTTAACATCGGCGTCAGAAAAGCGCGCCGCCACCATAGCGATGCGCATGGCCTGTTCTTGGAAGAGCGGTACGCCCTTGGTCTTGCCGAGAATGTCTTTGAGCTCATCCGCAGGACCGTGCTCGGGTCTTGGCGAGGGGTAATGCTCACGCTCTACGCCTGAGCGTCGGCGCAGATAGGGGTGCACCATGTCACCCTGGATGGGACCGGGACGCACGATCGCCACCTCTATGACGAGGTCGTAAAAAGTACGCGGACGCAAGCGCGGTAGCATGTTCATCTGCGCGCGACTTTCGACCTGGAATACGCCAATCGAATCAGCCGCGCACAGCATGTCGTAGACGTCGACGTCCTCGCGCGGGACGTTGGCGAGCGTCAAAGCCCGTCCATAGTGCGTGTCTATGAGATCGAAAGCGCGGTGAACGCACGAGAGCATGCCAAGCCCGAGGACATCGACCTTCAATAGGCCTAGAGCCGCGATGTCGTCCTTATCCCACTCGATGAAGGTGCGATCTTCCATGGCCGCATTGCCCACCGGCACGACCTCCACGAGCGGCCCACGCGTCAACACGAACCCGCCCACATGCTGAGAAAGATGACGCGGGAAGCCCATCAACTCTTGAGTCAGCTCCAGAACGGTTGCGAGCAGTGGATCGGCCGGATCGAGCCCGGCTTCACGCACGTGCTTTTCTGGCAGCACCCCGCCCGAACGCGTGCCCCATACCATGCCAGCAAGAGCCGATACCGTATCCTCCGACAGTCCCATCGCTTTGCCAACGTCGCGCACGGCAGAACGCGCACGATAACTAATCACAGTGGCAGTGAGGCCCGCGCGGTCGCGACCATAGCGCGCGTAGATATATTGGATCACTTCCTCACGCCGCTCATGTTCGAAATCGACGTCGATATCGGGCGGCTCCTTGCGCTCTGGTGAGATAAAGCGCTCAAATAGTAAATCGACCTCGGCCGGGTTCACGGCCGTGATGCCGAGACAATAGCAGACAGCAGAGTTAGCCGCCGAGCCGCGCCCTTGACACAGGATGTTGCGCGAGCGGGCAAAGTTGACGATGTCGTGCACGGTGAGAAAGTAGGGCGCGTAATGGAGCTGATCAATCAACGCTAACTCGCGGGCAAGCGTTGCGTGCACTCTGTCGGGGATGCCCTTAGGGAAGCGCCAACGCACACCTTCCCATGTCAGGTCTTCCAGATGTGACTGCGGGCTTTTACCGGGTGGAGTGGGTTCAGCAGGATATTCGTAGACGAGTTCATCAAGCGAGAAGCAGCAGGCCTCTGCGATCTCAAGTGTGCGAGCTAGGGCCGGCTCGTAGCCCTTGAAGAGGCGCGCCATCTCGCCGGCACGTTTCAAGTGTCTCTCGGCATTGGCTTCAAGGCTGAAGCCCGCTTCGGTGATGGTGGTGCCTTCACGTATGCAGCAGAGCACGTCCTGGAGCGAGCGGCGGTCCGGCGTATGATAGAGCACGTCGCCTACGGCGACGAGAGGCATGGCGCAATACTCAGCAAGAGTAGCGAGGGCTGCGAGGCGCGCGCGATCATCGCCGCAGTAGATATGGCTTGCCGCGAGATAAATGGGAGTGCTTTTAAGGGCGGCCTTCATACGATGAAGATGCGCCTCGAAGCCTATTTTTCTCTGAGGTTCATGCCCAACGGGTTTAGGCTGCTTATACGTCTGGTCGTGAAGTCCTTGCCGGGATTCAAAAGGGATGATCTCGGCGGCACAGGGCGCGTCGTGTTGAATCGGCGCGACGTTCACCGTGCGCCAGTCCCAGTCTCCAGGCGCAAGAGCAACGAAGATCTGACCCTCTGCGTGTTGCACCACATCGTCGAGAAAGAGCGTGCATTCTCCCTTCTGCGTGCGCAGCTGGCCTACAGAAAGCAGGCGGCACAGGCGTCCATAGGCTTTGCGGTCACGCGGAAAGCAGAGAAGGCTCGGCGCATCTTCAAGGTCAAGGCGCACGCCGACGATGAGCTTAAGACCGACCTCCTTAGCCGCGGTGTGCGCGCGCACGATGCCGGCAAGTGTATTGCGATCGGTAACGGCCAATGCGACAAGGCCCAGTACTTTTGCCTGCGCGACAAGCTCCTCTACGTGCGCGCCCCCACGCAGGAACGAAAAGTTGGTGGTGACTTGCAGCTCAGCGTAAGCCACAACAGCACTATCACCCGAAAAGCCCGTGCACGAACCAGCGCGGCGGGGCTTCATCACGATCATAGAAGCCCTCGCGAAATACCCAGTAGCCCGCGCCACCTTCATCCTCGATGCGGTAGTAGTCGCGCGTGCGGCTTTTCTCGGTCTTAATCTCACGCCACCACTCTGGCGCAAGGCGCTCAGGGCCTTGTGCACGCACGACGCGGTGATCGACCCGGCGCCAAGTGAAACGCGCTGGCGGCCCCTCAGGGATGTCAGCAATCACGCGTATAGGCTCTGGGGCGGTGAGTAAGAATGGCGGACGCGGCGGTCCAGACCGCCGTGACGGCGTGGCCTCTTTCTTGCGGAAGCACTCCGAAAGCGCCGGGGTGCGCACTTCGGCACGCTCCGGGATATGGCTAACGCGAGCATTAAGACGGCTGACACGGGCGCTACCCAACCGATTTGTGAGGCGATCAACGAGCAGAGCAGGATCGGCATGCACTGAGCCATTGAGGTGGTGGCCGAGCACCGTTTGATGGGCGTCTTTACGTTCAACATGCTCAGCCGCAAGCACAAGCACGTCGACTCCAAATCCCACATCAAGCGCCCCGAGCTTCTCTTTAAGAAGCGCCATCAGATGCTCCGGTTCACGGCAAGGAAAGCTCATGCCAGTGGACACATCTGCCACCGTTCCATCGGCGCGGTACAGCGAAAGACAAATGCGGCGCGCACCCAGCCCGCGCGCATCGAGCACCGCACACAGCTCGGTTGCAAGTTGCGTAGTCTCAGCTTCCAAAGTTTCGCCAGAGATGAGCGGATCAGACCACGAGCGCTGCACGAAAAGTGCAGGTGGTTCGGTCAGCGGACGACAGGGCTCGGATTTGGCTCCAAGAGCCTGGTCGAGACGAGCAAGAACTGCTTCTGCGATCGCAGAGGAACGGAACCGGCGTTGAAGTGCTGCACGCGGGAGGCGATAGAGCTGACCAATGCGGCGCAAACCAAGCCGCTTCAAGAGCAATACGGTCTCCGGCGCAAGCCGCAAAGCCTCTACGGGAAGGGGCGCAATTCGCGCTTCGGCTTCGCCTGACAACGCCAAGACGGGCGGGACAGCGAAGCGCGCCAATGCGTGCGCAGCGCCAAGCGTATCGGAAAGCCCGACTCGCGCTGTCAGGCCGAAGTCCGACAGTCGCGACGAGAGATCTTCGAGCAGGCGTTCTTCTCCGCCATAGAGATGCGCAACGCCCGTGATGTCGATCCATATGCCGTCGGGACCATCGACATTACGGTTGGGGCCATAGCGGCCGCACCAGCGCGCGAGTTTCAATAGCGCTGCGCGGTCGCGGTGGGGCTCGGCGGGACGCGAAGCAAGAGCTGGCAATGCTGCACGCGCATCGGCAAGCGCTTGTCCAACGCGCACGCCATCGGCTACCGCCTTGGCGTTAACAGCAGTGATGCGAATACCATGGCTGCCGGATTCGACGAGCGCAAGGGCTGTGTCATCCGGCGCGGCGGCCGGCGCGGCGCGGCGTAGCCGCTCGATCTGCCAAAGCGGAAACCATACGGAAACGATGCGTCTCATTAGACCATTCCAAGATTAGCGATGAAGATTGGGGGGCACGCGCACTATGACGGCAACGCTTAAGCAAGACACTGTGACGGGATTGACCGGGCGAGACGGCCTCGAAGGGGTTTGGTGCACTTGTTCGCCCACCAATACACCAGCGGGTAGCCGTGGCACCTGTTGCAGGAGACCGCGGATCAGTGAGAAATAGGCAAGGGATACGGTGCGCTGCGGCTGCGAGACTCAAGCGCCGCGCAGGCGTCAGCTCCACGTCTTTAAGCACGCCGAGAACAAGCGCCACGCTTGCCGACTTTAATCCTTCCTCCATAGCCCAAAGCGCATCGCTAGCACATGCCGTCTCCACGAAGAGGCAAGAAGAGGGATCAAGACCCAAGGAGGAAAGGCCCGGCCCGTAGGGCCTACCAAGCTCTCGAGCGAGAGCCGACGGCCAGCACCAGAGAACTTGCGCCGGTGTATTGGGTGCAGAGGCACGAAGCCCATGCAAGCGCCGCACGGTAAGCCTCAGCACAAAGCCAAGTGCTGTCACCCAATCGCCAATAACCGCGCCGGCTTGACGACGCTCAGGCTTCACCTCATGCAGGACGCCCTCATCGAGGCCGCCTCTCAGGTAACAGTCAATCTCGGGCACGCCCAGCGTCCACAAAGGGCAAGATGATTGCGCATGCGAGCGCAGTGTATCTGTCGGATATTCAACGGGAGCGAGAGAGGCCGGATGCTGCTCGATGGCATGGATGCGTTTGCGCAAACTAGCCAAAAGGGCGGCCCGCGAAGCCCCTCCCTCCGGAACGGCGAATGGGGGCTCGCCGTTCCGGTTTGGGCAAGACCGAAGCCTTACACGGCACAAACTCAAACTTGAGTTCGGTCCAAAAGACGAGATCCGCCGCAAACGAGCGAACTTAGGGGTGGGGGATGAGGCCGCCTGGTCCACGGGAACGCTCTCGCAACATCTGGGGAAGCAACGACTTTAGTCGCGGCCTATGTTCGTTTTTTGTTCTAAATGTTTCTTTTCCGAAGGTCAAGTACAAAAGAAGAACAAAATAGATCGAATGTTCTCAGCACCAGGCCCACGCGCCCTTTTCTCGGTGCCTATGGCGCCCCGCAGCATGATCTAAAAATGGCGAGGACAACGCGGGGCTTACGAGAATGCCTCTAAGCGCCAGGCCGCCCAAGCCCTAGGCGATTACCGCACTGTTGTTGCGGGAACAACGTGATCCTGCGGCAAAAAAAACAACAAAAACGGCAGATCGCGCACGATCCTGCGCCGAGTGTGACTCTCCTGCTCTGCCACCCAAAACGGGACTGATATATACGCTCCCTTCACTCTTTTGCGGCAGGCTTGACCGCACTAACGACTCGGAGCCGTAACGTATGCCTTCTACCAGTCCATTGAGTTCCCATGTCCTGGCCCGCGTAGCTGCCCTTCTCATATTCGCAGCTCCAACGACGGCCAGCGCGCAAGGTCTGATCGATTTCTTGTGGGGCGGCAGCTCCGAATGGGGCGGCGGCCGCCAGAGCGTCAGCTTCAATCCAAAATATACACCCAATCAGATCATCGTCAGCTTCGGCGATCGGCGCCTTTATCACATCACAGGGCGGGGCCGCGCCACGAGCTATCCCATTGCCGTACCGCGACAGCAGAGCCGCTGGCAAGGAACCACGACCGTCACCAACAAGCGTGTCAACCCATCCTGGAGGCCGACCGGCGAAATGTTGCGCGAAAATCCGCGCTTGCCGCGTTGGGTCCCCGGCGGCCACCCCATGAATCCGCTTGGCGTGCGCGCCCTCTACCTAGGATCTAGCACCTACCGAATCCACGGCACCGACGCCCCAGAGACAATTGGTAAAGCCGTCTCCAAGGGCTGCATCCGCATGTATAACAAAGACGTTCTCGATCTTTACCCGCGCGTGCGCGTCGGAACGCGTGTGACCGTGACGTGGCAGCGCTTTAATACCAGCTCAATGGCGTCGGCCCACTACGACACGCCTTCGTATTCTTACCTGCCGACCTACAAAAAGCAGGCTCGGCCGACCAAGCCCAAGCGCCGCATCATCCGCAACCTGCCGCGACGCCCCAGGAAACCGGCCGCGACCGCGGTTGCGACCAAGAAGGTAAAACCGGCGGCGACTAAGACGGCGGCAACAGCAAAGACCGCGGACGCCAAAAAAGATGCAAAACCCCTAGCCAGGTCGACTGCCAACAAGGCTGTAGCGGCCGCAATGACGGCCGCGATCAATGCCAGGAAGGCAGCCGAGGATGCAAAGCTAGCCGCAGAAAAAGCAATGCAGGCCGCCTCAGAAGCCAAGAAGCGGGCCGCTGCAGCTAAGGCTTCTTTAGACGCAAAAGGGGCCAAAAGCGCTGCGCTTTAGCAAGGTAAGTGGTTTTGGCAGCTGCGGTTTCGGGACACACTTCCGATACTTATGAGAAATCAACGCGGCATCGAACCAAGAACAGTGCCTCGTTTTCAAATCTGACTTCATCTGGACCAGATCCTATGTCCTGGCCTCAAGGCAAGATTTGAGGTCGGCGGCTAGATCGCGCAAAAGCTGAAAGTAGAGATCTTTCCCGGCCGCGAGCATCATTCCAGATGGATCGAGCGTAGCTGAGCGGGCCTTCGTGCCTTCTGTCACCGCAGCAATAAGTCGGGGTTGAAACAAAGGCTCGGCAAACACGCAGACGACATTGAGCGCACGGATCTTGTGGCGCAGCTCGTTGAGGCGCTTTGCGCTTGGCGGCACTTCAGGACTCGCGGTGACTGAACCCACGGCATCGACCCCAAACCGATTCCCAAAATATTGGTAAGCATCGTGAAAAACGATGAAGGGCTTGTGCTTGATCGACTCGGCGCTTTCCTGCAGCTCTGCCGTCAGAGCATCAATATCGGCGTTGAGTTCCGCTGCATTGAGTTGGAGCTTGGCAGCATCATCAGGCGAGCGTTCAGCTAGGACTTCGGTCAGGTAAGAAACTATCGTACGAGCGTTGTCAGGATCGAGCCAGATGTGCCCATCGATTGGGCCGTGGTGCTCGTCCATATCGCCGGCCGACACGTTTTGCTCGAAGCTGCTGCCGTTGCGTACATCGAGCAACTTCATCCCCGGCGCATCTTCTAACGTAACGACACGCACAGTCTCGGGCAGGGATTTGATGATCTTGCCCGTGAACGGTTCTACTGTTGCGGAGACGCGAATAAAAACATCTGCATTGTTGATCGCACGCGAATGCGACGGCTTGAGCGAGAAAGCGTGCGGAGACGCAGACCCATCAACTAGCAGCTTTGGCGTACCGATCCCTGTCATGAGCCGTGCAACAAGGGAATGGATCGGCTTGATCGTTACGACCACGTCGAGATCGGCAAAAGCGGTGGCCGGCGCTGTAAGCATTGTGGCAGCAGCAAGGACCACCGCTACCAAATATTTGAAGCCCGACATAGAGTTCTCCCCCCGCCTGTGATAATATCCAAAAAGTCCAAACTATTGCGGCAAGCGCTTCCATGCAACCGCCACCTTCTTGCGTCATTTTACGTGCGACTCAGGCAGCCGATGCACCAGAGCGTTGATATAATTGGCGTAGGCTCCGGCCAAGTTATCGAGAGGGATTTCTAACGTGTATGCACCACGCGTCATCCTGTCTGCATTTTCGCTGGCTGCGGGTCTCGTCTTCAGCACGGCCAGTTCAGTCGCACACCCGCACGTTTGGGTGAGCGTCAAGGCGACGGTACTTTTTGAAGGCGGCACCATGACCGGCCTGCAGCAGTCATGGACGTTCGACGAAGCGTACACCGCCATGGCGATCGAGGGGCTCGATACTAATGGCGATGGTAACTACGATCGTAAGGAGCTGGAAGAGCTCGCCAAGGTCAATGTCGATGGGCTGAAAGAGTTTGACTACTTCACCTTTGCAAAACTCGGTGATGGCGGCCTCACGTTCAAGGAGCCCGTCGACTATTGGCTGGAGCATACGGGTGGCGTCCTTACATTGCACTTTAAGTTGCCGCTAGAGGATCCGGTACTTGCCGAGGCGCCGGGGTTCACGTTTTCGGTTTATGATCCAAGCTTTTTCATCGCCTTTGATTTGGCCAAGGACGACCCAGTCAAACTGGCGGCTAGCGCGCCGGCCGGCTGCAAAGCAGATCTTGCCATTCCGCCAAAAGAGAGCGCGGACACACAGCGTTTGGGCGAGGCCTTCTCCCAAGAGCTCGGCGGCAGCGATTACGGTGTCGTCATGGCTAAAACTATTGCAATCAACTGCGTTAAATCGTGATCACAAAGCTTGTTAACTGCACGATTTGGGACAACGGTTAACCACCTATTCATTTGCAAGCTTCCGGCAGCAGTGCCGCACCCTAAAGTGCGGGCATGTCGCGCTCGCGTTGCAAATCTGGCGCCCCGATCTTGTCGCGCCTCACCTCACTCATCGTTGCTGCCGCTGTGGCAGCAATTCCGCTGACGAGTGGATTAGCGCTGCAGCATATCGAATCCGCAGCACGTCACGCACCCCAGCTGGAAGTCGTTGTCATTGAGTCGCTTGATTGCATCTATTGCGAATTGTTCCGACGCAACGTTCTTTCCTCCTACGAAAACTCGCCCCGCGCACGTCACGTACCCCTCCGGTTTCTGGATCTGGAGGGCCTAACGGCGAGGAAATTAATGCTCGTTGAACCGATCTCCGTAGTGCCAACGGTGCTGGTGTTGCGTGACAATGAGGAAGTGGGCCGCATTCCCGGCTATGTGGCATGGGAAGAATTTTTTCATTCGATCAATTACTTGCTCGCGCGCGGACGCTGAGCACACGCACAGCCGGCCGGACATATTAGCGCCCGTTGCCAATAGTACGCCGATCGGGTTTGATGCGTCGATGCATTCTCGTCGGGGACCTGATTCATGGACCGTCGCGCGTTTTTGAAAACAACCAGTGCGGCTGCCGCGGTTGGAACGACAGCGGGCACCGCTACGTCTGAGCCCTTAAAGAAAACGACACCCAATTCCGCTCCCGCCGTTGCAAGAGGGCTCAAGGAACTGCGCTTGGCCATGCCTTGGCCCGATAGCGTTGCGGGATTTGCTGACCATTCACGCCGGCTTGCCCAACGCATCGAGGCGATGAGCGAAGGTCGCTACCGTTTCGCCTACATGCACAGCGTTGACGACGGACTAAGTGCAGTGCAACGGGGCGAGGCGGACCTCTATCACGGCACTGAGCACGATCATCTTAATAAGCATCGTGCACTGGCCTTTTTCGCGGGCCTTCCGGGTGATCGCGGCATGCCGCCCCAGCATCTTTTGTCTTGGGTGCTCGTCGGCGGAGGCCAAGCTCTATGGGACGACCTTGCCGGCGATTTTGGCATCAAGGCGATGCTGGCCGGCCATACCGGCGGCAATGCACACTTCCTTGCCACCCGACGCATTGAAGGCATGAGTGGTTTGACAGGCGAAAAAGTGTCTGTGATGGGCCTGGCGCGCGATGTTGTGCGCGGCTTCGGGGTTGAGTCGGTCACGGTTGGGGCGTCAGACGTAGCAAGTGCCCTGTCACGCGGAGAAATCCTGGCTGCCGAATGGGGTGGAGCGATTGCCAGCCACTCGCTCGGACTAACAGCGGCCGCCCCGTACCCCGTCGGAACAAGCATCAACCGGCACGGAGCTGCTTTGTCGCTCGGCATAAACCGCTCACTGTGGGATGGCTTCAGCGCTGCCGACCAGTCTATCTTTGCGGCTGCCGCAGCTGCCGAATTGCAGCTCGGGCTGGCTGAAGAAGAAACACACAGACGATTGCTCGATCCCAATAGATCCGCCCGCACGACATGGCCATTGGCTGCGGACTTAGAACGTGCCATTGGGCGGGTCTCAGACGCCGTCGTGGCCCACGTTGCTGGCTCAGACGCCCGGGCACAGCGCATCAATGCAAGCTACGTGACGTTCCGGCGGATGGCATTTGGCGACGATGCACTGGACACTGGACCGCCAAGGGCCTGAGCATCTCCAATTTGGCGTTAAACAGTAGGTTTGCAGTCCGCGGTCTAGCGTGAGACCTTCGCGGCTGCAGGCAACGGCTCATTGCGAGCTGCGAACCAAGATGCGCCAATGGTCAAGCGCCAAGCGAGCCTTAGCGATAAGTTCGATCTCTCCGTGCCGCACCAGCTGCTTTCTGGCACGCAAGCGATCGTGCGCCTGACATTCATGCAAAAGGTACGCGATGAGCGAGCCGGGCTCGACACCGCCGGCTACATTGCCGGTTATCGTGGCTCACCGATCGCAACGATCGAGAATGCATTTGCGCGCGCCAATGCGCTGGCCACTGAAAGCAACATAATCTTTCAACCCGCAGTTAACGAGGATCTGGCTGCAACGGCCATCTGGGGCACGCAACAAGCTGAACTTCGGGGCGAGGGCAAATACGACGGCGTATTTTCCATTTGGTACGGCAAGGGGCCGGGCGTCGATCGCTCCGGTGATGCATTTCGCCACGCCAATCACGCCGGCACGTCAAAGCACGGCGGCGTGCTCGCACTGCTCGGCGACGACCATACTTGCGAAAGCTCTACCTCTGCGCACCAGTCCGAATTCGCACTAGTCGACGCCATGATACCAATCCTTAACCCCGCCGGCGTGCAAGAGGTGCTGGATTATGGGCTCTATGGGTTTGCACTGTCACGCTATGCGGGCGTGTGGGTAGGCATGAAGTGCGTCAAAGACAACTTTGAAAGCACAGCGACGGTGGATGCAAGCGTTGACCGCGTCCAGATTTGCATTCCCGACAACGACGAATTCCCCATGCCGCCGGGTGGGGTCAACATTCGGCTTGGCGATCTGCCGCTCGAAAAGGAAGCGAGGCTGCACGACGCCAAGCTCAGCGCAGGTCGCGCTTTTGTGCGCGCCAATGGCCTCGACCGCACCATTATGAGCGGCGGTACGCACCCAAAAATTGGAATCGTAACCGCGGGCAAAAGCTACCTCGACACCCGCCAAGCACTAGACGAACTGGGCATCAACGAGGTGCGCGCCAACGAATTAGGTCTGCGACTCTATAAGGTGGCAATGACGTGGCCTTTAGAACCGGAAGGCATAGGAAAATTCGCGCAGGGGCTCGATCTCATTCTCGTCATCGAAGAAAAGCGTGCTCTGGTAGAGACGCAAGTCAAGGAACAACTCTTCGATTGGTCTCTGCGCCCGCAGGTATTGGGTAAGCGGGATGAGGCGGGCAACTGGCTGTTCCCTGCGACGGGAGCACTCAAACCTCTCGACATTGCAATTGCCGTTGGTGAACGCCTTCTCGGCGCGACGTTTGATGAGCGGCTTGCGACGCGGTTGCACCACCTCAAAACACTTAAAGATGATCTACCCGTCCACATGAGTGCCATCACAAGAACTGCTTATTTCTGCGCGGGCTGTCCACACAGCTCCTCGACTGTCATCCCAGACGGCGCCCGCGCCTATGCCGGCATTGGCTGCCACTATCTTGCGCAGTGGATGGATCGTTCCACCGACGGCTTCACGCAGATGGGTGCGGAGGGAGCCAACTGGATCGGCGAGGCACCATTCTCCAAGAGGCGACACGTATTCCAGAACATCGGTGACGGCACCTATGTGCATTCGGGCAGCCTGGCTATACGGGCGGCTATCGCGGCCGGCACAAACGTCACCTATAAGGTTCTTTACAACGATGCGGTCGCCATGACCGGAGGACAGAAGCCGGAAGGCAACTTTACGGTTGCGCAGATGGCGGCCCAAATGCAGGCTGAAGGCGCGGCCAAGGTGGTAGTCGTCAGTGATGAGCCGCACAAGTACGGCCGACGCGGTCTGCCACGTGACGTCACCGCGTATCACCGTCGCGACTTGATGCGTGTGCAGGAAAAACTTTCGGCCATCGCAGGCGTAACGGTCCTAATCTACGATCAAACCTGCGCGGCCGAAAAGCGCCGACGACGCAAGCGCGGCACGCTACCGGATCCTGCCCAGCGCGTATTTATCAATCCGCTTGTATGCGAGGGCTGCGGGGACTGCGGGATTAAATCGAATTGCGTAGCGATCCTCCCGCTTGAGACAGAGTACGGACGCAAGCGAACCATCGACCAGTCTGCATGCAATAAGGATTATTCCTGTCTCGATGGCTTCTGCCCGAGCTTCGTGACCCTCAATGGTGCGCAACCTAAACGCTCCCACGCACTGCCACGCGCCGTAGATACTCGGCAATCGCTGCCTAAACCGGCGCTTCCCCCACTCGACACGCCTTATGCGATCCTGGTTGCTGGCGTCGGTGGAACCGGCGTCGTCACCATCAGCGCCATACTAGGCCAAGCTGCACATCTTGCCGGACTGGCATTTGGTGGCATCGACATGACGGGAATTGCGCAAAAGGGAGGAGCGGTTGCCTGCCATACGCGGATCGCCGCAAGTGGCGATGCTATATACGCCATACGTATCGACGACGCTGGCGCTGATCTCGTGCTCGGCTGTGATCTACTGGTTACAGCCTCACCAGGCGTCATTGAGAACATCCGGCCAGGACACACGGCACTTATTTATTCTAGCCACGAGACGCCAACGGGAGCATTCACACACGACGCGGATTTTTCGATCTCTGGTGCACAGCTCAGTAACGCCCTTGCAGCGCGTTCTGGCGGAGCGCCTCTAGCAGAACTTGATGCACAGCGTTTGTCTCTCGCAGTCTTCGGGGACACACTCTTTGCCAACATGATCCTGTTAGGATTTGCCTATCAGAAAGGCCTTGTGCCAATCCCTGCAGACGCCATCGAGCAGGCCATAACCTTGAATGGCGCGGCCGTGGACCAAGGCATCAACGCCTTCATCGTTGGCCGACATGCTGCACATAATAGCGACTTTTCCCAGAACCTTTTGAATGCATCTACTGCCGACGCGCCCATTTCGCGAACACTCGAAGATAGAGTGGCCTATTTTGCACGAGAGCTTACCGCGTACCAGGATGGCGCACTCGCGGATCGCTATCGGAAACTTGTGGCCAACGTTGCCGCGCGGGAGAAGGAGAAGGCGCCAGAATGTTCCGGCCTTGCCGAAGTGGTGGCAAAAAGCTACTTCAAGCTGCTTGCCGTCAAGGATGAGTTCGAGGTGGCGCGCCTCTACTCGGATGGACGGTTCGCGCGGATGCTCGACGACGCGTTCGAAGGCGGGTACACACTCAAATTCCATATGGCTCCGCCGATCTTGGCGCGGAAGAATCCGCACACCGGCGAGCCATATAAGATCACACTGGGCCCTTGGATGGGGGCTGCAATGCGCTTGTTGGCGCGGGGCAAACATCTGCGCGGCACCTGGGCCAACATCTTCGGCTATACAGCCGACCGTCGACTTGAGCAGCGCATGATCGACGAATACGAAACGCTCTTGAGCGAAATCATCCAGAACTTATCCTCGGAAACGCACGCGACCGCCTGCGCGCTTGCCGCCTTACCCCTACAAATTCGCGGCTATGGCCGCGTGAAGCGAGCGAGCTACGAAGCCGCCAAGCAGCGTGAGATCAATCTTCTATCTGAGTTACACTGTCCCTCGCCCGCGAAGCCCGCCGCAGCGGAATAATGCAGCGGCAGCAGTGTGTCTCGCATCGTCTGGTCGAAGCAAAGCCCAAGTAGAAGTGCACGCCATTATATGGTTCTTCTGGAACTTTATGTACGGCGTATATCCGGGCGCAAGGTCAGGCTGCCTTTGCAGCTCTGGGGCGGGCCGTCTCAGCAAAATAGGCCATAGCGGCGTCAACACCGCCGCTCTTATG
>JAUVPN010000211.1 GCA_030598645.1 Hyphomicrobium sp.
TAGGATGGACCTTGATGTGATTGTTGACGACGAACTCCATCCGGGCGAGGCCGACGCCGTCTGCGGGCAGCCGCCACCATCGGAAGGCCGCTGCCGGGTTGGCCAAGTTCAGCATGACGTGCGTACGAGTCTTCGGAATGTCCTTTAGCGAAAGCTCCTTGACCTCGAATTCGCCGATCCCTTCGTAAACGAAGCCCTCATCGCCCTCGGCGCAAGAGAGCGTCACCTCTTGGTCGTCGTGCAGGATTTCAGTCGCGTTTCCGGTGCCAACGATTGCGGGAAGCCCGAGTTCGCGACTGACGATGGCCGCATGCGAGGTGCGGCCGCCGTGATCGGTAACGATCCCGGCCGCCCGTTTCATGATCGGTACCCAATCCGGATCTGTCGTGTCGGTCACGAGGATAGCGTTGTCCTCGAACCGCTCTATGTCCTGCGGGCTCTGGATGAGGCAGACCTTCCCAGCGACGATGGCATCACCGATGCTGAGCCCTGCCACGAGCAGTCGCCCTTTGCTCTTGATGCGATACGATTTGAGCGCACCAGACTCTTTTCGTGATTGGACCGTTTCAGGCCGCGCCTGGAGGATGTAGAGTTCGCTCGTTTGACCGTCCTTGGCCCATTCCATGTCCATCGCCATCCCATAGTGATCCTCGATCGCACAGGCCCAGCGGGCGAGCTGGAGGATTTCTGGATCCTTTAAGACCAAAGATGCGCGTTCTGCCCGCGAAGTCGGCACATTACGCGTGGGGATCTGACCGCCTGTCGCATAAACCATCTTCAGCGCTTTTCCGCCGAGCTTCTTCGCGACGATGGGAGCGAGCGAGGCCTCGCTGAGCAGCGGCTTGAAGATCTGGTACTCGTCCGGATCGACTGTCCCCTGCACGACATTCTCGCCGAGCCCCCAGGCGGCGTTGATAACGACGACCTTGTCGAAGCCCGTCTCGGTGTCGATCGAGAACATAACGCCGGCACTGCCGAGATCGGATCGCACCATCTTCTGGACGCCGACAGAGAGCGCGACCTTGAGGTGATCGAAGCCCTTAGCGTTGCGGTAGCTGATCGCGCGGTCGGTAAAAAGCGAGGCATAGCAGCGCCTGCAGGCATCGAGCAGCGCCGCCTCGCCCCGAATGTTGAGGAAGCTCTCCTGTTGGCCGGCGAAGCTTGCATCCGGTAGGTCCTCCGCGGTCGCGCTCGACCGGACAGCCACGTCCGTGGTCTGGTTGCCGGCACGCCGACAAAGTTCACGATAGGCGTGCGTGATCGCGTTGGCGGTTTCTACTGGCCAGTCCCCACGAAGAAAGGCCCCTCGGATCGTCTGCCCGACCTTAGAGAGCCCCGCACGCCTGGCTTCAAGATCATCCAGGGCCGAGGCGATGCGGTCCTTAAGCCCATTCTGTTCGACGAACTGCCAATACGCGTCGGCCGTCGTGGCAAATCCAGGAGGCACCATCACACCTTCGGCGGCAAGGTTGCGCACCATCTCGCCGAGCGAGGCGTTCTTGCCGCCGACGCGCGAGACGTCGTTGCGTCCCAACTCCTCAAAGGGAATGACGTGGGCCGTTTTTTTGCTCATTCCGTCCTCCCTGATACTGCGGCGCTCAAGTCTGCCAGCTCACGCCGAAATCATGCCCCTCCGGGCATATGTCTCATCGTATTGGAATGTGATCTTGGAATTTACGAGCGCCGAAAGAAAGTAGAGAGTGACCCCGCCAATACTCTGAAGCGCGCCCTGCATCATCAGCCGATCGCTGCTCATCACTCTTCTCCGAAACCAATCAAGTTCTCGGCGACTGCATTAGCTTGGACAGACGCGGCATGAATCCGGAGTCCAACGGCTGCGCAGCTCCATAAAACTCGAGATGGCCATCGGGCTCTCAATCCTCGCAGCAACGGCCTGGATTACGGGCACGGCTTAAGACGCCTGATGCGGCAAAGGCTGGGATGTCTGCTTACGGCACTTAGCGGACGTACCATCTACCAGGCGGCATGTCCGCTTCTGGGGGTAAAGCGGACATGTGCGCACATCTATGTCGAGTGCCTACTCTGTGAGCGTAGGCAATGGGTCTCGCCGATGCTCACCGTTTGAGCCGCAAGCTCATGATGTACAAAATTAGGTTGTCGCGTTCCTCAGTAGGGATAATGAGATTTGGCATCGTCGGATGTGGGGTCTGCATCCATACGTTAAGTGCCCGGGCTGTCATGCCCAGCTTATTGGCTATAGATTCGAAGCTTGGAATAATTGGTGATGGCGATACCGCCCCTCCCAATTCGACCCTATGACATTCGGCGCAATTTTCTCTTGCGTAGGCAAGGCCGAGCTGTGGATCGCCTAACTCTACCGCTTCAGCAGTCCCCGGCAGTACGACCAAGGCCGTTGCAGCCACCTTGCAAACAATGCGCACAATCACATGCTTCCTTGCCGTCGCAATCGACGCATTGGCCCCAAGGGACACGAACACAGGTTAGCTTCGTGTCTGCAGCCATTTGAATGATCTATATCAAAGGCAGACACAGGCTCAGGAGCGAACTTCCTATGCACTAAACCCCATGTCCGCTTTCGGGGGTAAAGCGGACATCATCCAGTCGACCCGAGCCCTGGCATTTCCAACAGCCTGAGGGCACGTGTCAGAATTTATGTACACCGTTCGTCATCTTCTGTGTGTGGATCTTTTGTATAGACTTTCGTCAAAAGACCCGCCAAATAGGGGGCGCGAATTCGGGGCGCGAGCGACTTGTCATAGATGAGCTCAAGCGCGAGGGGGCCAGATGCAGCTGGAGCTGAGTCAACCCCAGGTTGGGGCGAGGGCAAAGTCTTCTCCGAAAAGGAAGGTCGTCGCAGCGAGGGTCGGCTCACGCCTGCGTGTTCTGATGCTCGTCAGCAATCCGTGCACCGATGATGCGCGCGTCATCCGCCAGGCCGAAGCGTTGGCCGAAGAGGGCCATGAGGTCCTCGTCCTGGCGACCCTTCGACCTGCTCTGCCTGAGACCGAAACAAAGAACGGGGTGCGCTATCAGCGAATAGGGGCGCGCGCCAACAGGATTCTCTTTTAGCAAAGCTTCAAAACGATCCAGCAGCCCGCCTCCCCATGCAACAGGATCGCTGGCTTCGAAGCCACGTAGAGGAGGGACCATGGCGCAGCAGTGCGGCACGCAATCGCGATTTGATCGGGGACACAAATCAAGACGTCAGGGAGGCGGTTTGTGTTGTCGATAAAGCGGGCCTTACGAGAAACAAGGACGGGCACGGATATCAAAAACCGGGCCTCCTGGGCCGGGTTGCCCGCAAGGGTGTGCGCCTCACAAGAGGCTCAGCAAAGTACATCATTCGCCAAGTGATCGCAGTGGGTGGGGCGCCCCGAAAGGGTGTGAGGATTGCCCAAAGGGCGGCGAGGACTGCAAGAGATTTCTCCAAACACCTTATAAAAATTTTCGCAAATCGCCTGAAAAAGGATGTCAAAGGCCCTCGTGCGCAATGCACTTCTGCTTTTACGGAATGCAAAAGTCTATTTGGTGAGAGTGTTTGCAACGTCAGCAGGCCTCCAACTCACGCGCCATACCAAGAACTATACCTCGCCGGGAACCGCGTTTGACCCTGACGTTGTTCATGCACACGACCTTTATACGTTGCTAGCAGGCTCGCGTATTGCCGGGAAGAGTTGCGCGCATCTCATCTATGATTCCCATGAGCTTGAGATCGGGCGGAATGGGAATTACGGGAAATGGGAGAAGATTTTTCGGGCCAATGCGGAGCGCTTGCTCATCGGGCGAACCGATCATGTCATTACGGTCTGTGACAGCATTGCCGACTTTCTCGCTGATCGTTACAAGATTGAGCGTCCCATCGTGGTCGACAACGTGCCCGACACCGTGACGACGACGGGTTGCTCCGATGATATCGGCGCAGACTCCGTCTCGCCTCAACAACGCCTCTGGCCATCTATTTTGGGGGTGTCACGATCAACCGTGGTGTCGAAAATTGCATTAGAGCGCTTGACCATATCGATGGCATTCACTTGGCCACGATCGGCAAACGCTATGCTCCGGTTGAAGCTGAAATTCTAAGGATTGCTGATGAACTCGGGGTGCGCGATCGCGTGCACCTCATCGATCCGGTGCACCCCCATGAGGTCGTCTCTTTTATCCATACGGCCGACGTCTCGCTGATTCCGATCCAAAATGTTTGCTTGAGCTATCAATTCTGCTTCCCAAATAAACTTTTGGAAAGTCTGATGGCGGGCTTGCCGGTCGTCGTGGCACGCCTTGATGAACTGACACGTATGGTCGAATTGACCAAGGCCGGCCTTGTTGTTGACGAGACAGACCCCAAGTCCATTGCCGATGGCATCTGTGCGGTTCTCTCCGATCGCAATCGCTTTGTGCCCACACCACAAGCGCGAGCGCTCCTGGACAGAACCTACAGTTGGCAACGACAGAAAGAGAACTTGCGTTTGCTCTACGAACAATTGGCTGCTTAAGACCCAAAGACCAGCGCGCCTGCCCCGCAAAGAGATACCAGTTTCTAAGTTAGAATCTGGTGCTTATGCGCCACCGTTTGGACTGGCTGGAGCGGAGCGCAAGCCAGGGCAGAGAGTGGCGGCAAGATTGTCTCTGGATCTGCTGGGCGATAGTAGAGAGAAGATGGACGATGTCCACTTTTGGCACTAAGCGGACATTAGATTAAGAGTGCCAAAGTCGAGCTCTTTTGGCGAGCATTCCTGCTATCATCCTCATGTAAAAGACGCCAACACCCTTCAAAGTTCAATCACATTCGCTGAGGGGCAAACCAGCACTATTGTCATAGCCATTCTAACGACGTAAGCAGCATTCTCTCATTTCGAGCTTGATGCGACGAAACCGGCCAACGCATCGCGACACCAAATCAAATCATGGGATCATCGCAAGCATGCAAGAGAAGCCGGACCACAGAAAACTCCGCAGCTACCTGCTCGCCGTGGAAGACACGGCGTTCCTCCAAAGAGACGAGCTCCGTCCCCTTCGCCTGGCGCTTGAGTTTAACAAAGTCGATCTTGTGCTCACGGA
>JAUVPN010000144.1 GCA_030598645.1 Hyphomicrobium sp.
CACGGCACGGAACGATCAACGAAGGCACGCACGAGTGCCAATACACCCATGACGAGCCAGTAGATGGCGAGCATAGTGACGAGCACGAGGAGCGTCGCCCCGGGCCGTGTGAGCATCAAAAAGCCCAAAATGATCGCGGCGATCCCTTGTAGCAAAAAGACCCACCAAATGTCGGATTGTTGGGTCTGTTCAGTTGTTGTTGCCATCAGATCAATCTCCTCGTTGCACGAACCAGTGTTGGCACGATCATAACTGCCAAGCTCTGACGTGCTGAGCGCGCGCCTAAGCCGACCGACAAAATCATTGCGGCGACTGGCGGAGGCGGGCTCCGTTTGCACGGAGATGCAACAGCGCCGCAATTTCCAAAGCTACCTTGCCCTGTCAAGGACCAGATGGTCTCGGAATTTTATTGTGCAACGAACTTCGTCTCGGCGCGACCCACTTGGTTCGCACCGCACAATTGAACAAGATGGGGCTTGAGGATTGCAACTGCTCGTGCGTAGAGAGCCTGATCCTTATGTCAGGGTCTGCGTCGATTTGCATCTCGCTTGGGGCGCTGGCGATCTCTCTTTAGTCTACTTGAATCGGTCGCTGCCTATTGTTTACGACGAGTTCCACCAAAAGTTGCCCCGTCGATTTCTTTCGGGATCGTTTGATATTATTGTAGTGGTCAGATAGTCGCTGGAACGAGTGCGCAAAAAATGAAAACGCCGCTATTGCTAACGCTTATTGCTGCCTTCCCACTCGCACTTATCGATGAGTGTTCCCGGCCTCATCAGCCAGAATCTCAGTCTTCCGACTACTTCCGTCCCGTTGACTCCAAACCAGAAAACATTGTTGAGGGCGCGGTCGTCTACGTACCGATTTATTCGCATATTTATCTCGGCGCACGCAGTAGACGCTCTTTTGCAACGACGCTGAGCGTTCGCAATACGGATCCAAATAACCCGATCATCGTAACCTCTGTGCGCTACTACGATACTGCGGGCCAGCTAGTGGAGAGCTTTCTAGAAAACCCGCACTCTTTGGCGCCACTTGCCTCAGCAGATTTCTTTGTCGACCAGCGCGACGATCGTGGCGGCGCCGGCGCGAACTTTATTGTCGAGTGGGCTTCAGAGAAGCCCGTCTCCAAACCCATTGTCGAGGCGGTCATGGCCGGGATCAGTGGCACTCAGGGCCTGTCACTTGTACGAAGTGGCAGAGTCGTCAAGTCGCTGCCATAATGAGCATTGTGGCCGAGCTTGCAGCTCGATGCGTCACACCTAGCCTGGGCCCGTGCGCGGTATCGATCGCGCGTGGTTATCATTGACGCTCTCTCGTTCTGCCGATGTCCTGCCAGCCCGTGCAATACGGCGCGCGCTGGGGCTCGTAGATCATATCGATATCGTCAGAGACGACGGGCGTTAGATATCTCGATAAATAGCATATTATACTAGTACTAGAGTTCGGGCAGCCAACAGCACCAAAATGGGATACTCTTTCATCTGCGTACTCAGGAGGATCCCCCAATGAGAGTATTGTTAGTATCTGCTGCGGCGCTGTTCGTACTGTTCGGAGCGTTTTCGCCGGCTTCGGCGGCGGCCGCATCGGCGTTAGCCAAAAAGCCCGTATCCGGGCAAGCTCACGCTCTTGTCGAAAAAGCAGGCTGGAGGCATCGCAGATGGCGCCGCGGTTATTACCGTCCGCGAGTCTATGGCTATTACTATCGCCCCTATCGCTATCGGCGCTGGAGGTGGCGTAGGCCCTATTATTACCGTCCGCGGGTCTACGGCTACTACAATCGGCCTTATCGTTATCGGCGGAGATGGCACCGCCGCCGGTATTGGTAGGATTTTAGCGTTGTCATGGGTGCCGGAGGAAATTCCGGCACCCATTTTCTTCGCATTTCTTTGGACTTGGTGCCTAGCGCGCCAGGCCTGCTCCATCGAACTTCGAATGGGACCAACGTAGATTGTGTTTCGCGTTAGAAGCGGACATTGACCATCGTCTCGCGGGTCGGCGTAATGCCAAATGCATTGATTTTTTCGGAGTATCTGCAGGCGATGCGCTTGGAGGTGTACTTCGCAATTGCTCCAACCTAGCGACGTCGAAAAAGTCAGGAACGTGTCATGAGCGAACGGAGCCCCAATCTGAGTAGCGTTGATGTCTTTGTCGAATGGGCCAAAGCGCGTCTTGATGAGATGGGCGCCAATGTCAAAGTCAGCGACTTTGGCAAGGTCGGTCAGGCCTCCTGGGCTGCTATGAGCCTGGCGCTGGAGGGATCGCGCAATGCCTTTACCAATGCGATCGAAGCTACCGCCAAAAATTAAACGACGCAGCCATGAGTTAGTTCCCAGCGGACTGCACGTGACGCCCGTATCATGTAAACAATTGTTGCGCTGCGAGATGGTCTGTTCCGTCAAGAGTGGTGCATTTTGCTTTTCATTGTTCTATTCTCTTGGCGCGTGTTAGCGACACATGCGGGAGAGTCGAAGTTCGATGACGGCGTTTGGCGCAAGAGATATTGGCGTGCAAAAGGACGCAGATGTGATAAAGCGCCAGGCACAACAAATCGCTGATCTCAAACGCCTGCTCGTTACTGTGCGTGACGACGTTATGCTGCGCGACGGGAACCCGATCCACTATGCGGATTTGCTTGACGAAGTAGAGCGAACGCTACGAAGCCAAGAAGAAGGCGCCACGAGCCAAAGGATGCGCGGCGCTTAGCAACTCAGTGGCTGTCCTGATTTGAAACGTTTTCGCAGTCGGGTTGATGTCGCGTTCGGCAGCCCCTTACGGAAGACTGCGATTATGTGCCCAAGCGCGCTCTTCTTTGCGTAGACGACCTCTGGAGATCCTATGCGCCCTCCAGCTTGCAATAGCCATGCGCCGTTTAGACGTTTAGGTCGTCACGAATTTTTTTCAGCTGGGCCTTGAAGCGATTTATATCGCCCCCCTCGCTTTGTACGTAATCAGGAGCGCCCGCATGATTTAGGGTCGTGAGCAGTGAAAACGGATCGATACGCTTCCAGATATGAAATGCTTCCCAGCTCATATCGGGGCTTGGAATCAAGATGCAATTGCGATCAAGAGCGAAGCATTCGGCCCAATCGAACAGCATGCCCGCCAGCTTTCCGTCATCATCCGCGCCTGTGACCTCGATGTAATCAGTCATCCAGGCATTTTCGCGATCGAAGCAATCGGAGGCATAGGAAATTACGATTTCGCCACCGACAAAGCCTTTTTCATCGATGAGTCGAGCACTCATAACTCTTTCCGAGACGGTCAGTTTCATCGGCGGTCCTGCCCAATTCTTGCGATTCACGTCCACCGTACCCGTTCGACCGATCGTAGCCAAGTTCGTGTGCAAGCTGAGAGATTTTGCTTGCTCTTGTCAGGCATGGGATCCAAAGCTCTGCGCCTTCCCAGCCAAGACCAAATGTAGGCCGGATATGATCACAAGAAGGTGTTCCGGCGGAGGCCCCGAGGCAGATACTGTTGGGGGCAACCTTCAGCGTTTTCTCGCCGGTGCGGGTAGGCGCCCTACAAGCCTTGACTCTAGGCACCATTCGCTAGGCAGACCTCCTTGGTGGCCGTCAACTGAGTAAAGTGGTCGTCTCTTGCAGCTATGGCTAATAAGCTCTATTCATAGGCATCGATTTTGGCCGGACAATCGGGCCGCTACGCCCTGGCATAGCCGGGCGCACGTTCAGCGCCTCTCCAAACATCGACAAATCCGAGCTTGAGGTCGCAGTTCTGCGTGGTCTCTTTGCTCTTCTGTATCTAGGCCACGAAAGGATAGTGCATGGAAACGGGCACAGTTAAGTTTTACAATGATCAAAAGGGTTACGGCTTTATCGCTCCGGAGAACGGCGGCAATGATGTCTTCGTTCACGCCACCGCGCTTGAGCGCGCCGGCATGCGCAGCCTCGTTGAAGGCCAGAAGGTCTCCTATGATACCCAGGAAGACCGCCGCACCGGCAAGCTTGCTGTCGGCACCATACAGGCAGCCTAGTGGGAGATGTTACGCGATAGGCTTGCCGGTGCCAATTCGTCGAGCCTCGCTCGTGTGACGACGACCGTGAGATAGGAGCGGTGTCCGGTTCTTCAAAGTACGGGCACCGCTCTCCTTTGTTGCGTCCTCTGGAACGAACCAGAATATGCCTTGCCTCAGAAGTGCTCGAACACATCATAGATTTCTGGCACGAAGGTATCCGTAATCACAACGCTGTAATAGCAGGTAGAGTTTTCGGCTTCGTGGTTCCCGCCAAAATTATGCGACGCCCTAAGGTCTTCGAAACGCTTTCATAGGTCCGGGGCAGCGAGTGACAGCAACGTGGATTCGTATTCTCTCGCGTCATCAGATACCAATGCGCTACCTCGTGTATGTTATGGACTGCGTTTGGCGCGCCTGTTTAGTCATGCGCGTTGAAGCGCATGAATCGAAAAAGGCCGATATGTCAGGAGTGCTTGGTGGTAGCGGGACCCGGACTCGAACCGGGGACCTACGGATTATGATTCCGCCGCTCTAACCAACTGAGCTATCCCGCCACGAGAGGCGTCTATAAGGAGCACGGTTGGACGCTGTCAAGTTCGCCCGATTGGGCTCACTCGGCGGCCTGCGCTTGGCGAGCAGCATTGCGTTCCTTGATGAAGCGCAACAGGGTGAACAGGCCAAATGGCCTTAAAGACTTGCTCTCAGCCAGCCTAAGGTCCTCACTCACCATCACCCGCGAAAGGTCAAATACTGATCGCCAGCCGATATGTTCGGCAAAGGGAGCCATGCGCCGTTCGACCCACCCGCGCATGCCATGATGCTGGCTGAAATGATTGACGAGCAAGACTTCTCCGCCAGGTTTAGTCACGCGCGCGAGCTCGCGCATCACACATTCAGGATCCGGCACCACCGTCATCACGAACATGGCAACGACGGTATCGAATGAGGCGTCGGGGAACCTCAGGTCGGCAGCATCCATCTCATGTAGGCCCGTCACGTTCCCGAGACCCTCAGAATCGACCCGCTCGCGGGCTTTATCCAACATCTCCGGTGATAGATCGATGCCAACAATTTCCAGGTGACGCGCGTAGTCGGGAAGCGAAAGTCCCGTCCCAACGCCGACCTCTAGTACACGCCCTTGCTGTGCCTTATTGATCACCGCCACCGCGTTGCGGCGCCCTTGTCCTGCAATGCGTCCGAACGTGTAATCATAAACGGGGGCCCAGCGGCGATAGGCGTCCCGAACCGCGCCTTCATCAATTCGGCCGATGCCGACAATCCGTCCGTGAGATTTCTCCAGCATGGCCGGCTGCCGTTGGAACTCAGTAGGCGGCAAAAATTTCATTGGGGTACTCGCTCCTATTTCGACGCGACCCGGTCTTTCATATTAAGTTTTGGCATCGTTGAGCAAACCTGAGGCTTGCCTCGCGTCTCTCTGACGTGAATGGTGTTGCCAGTCTCACAGCCAAGCGTGCGCGCGATAAACCCGCCTCCCAGCACTCGAGCTTCGGTATCGTCATTTGCATAGAAGACGCAGGCTTGACCTGCTGCCACGCCGTGCTCACCGTTGCTCAATACAACCTTGACCGTCCCGTCGCCTTCAGCAAATAGGGTTGCTGGCTGCGGTGGCTGCGACGAGCGGACGCGCGTGAAGATAGAAAGTCCGCCAGCAGCAGTTTCCGACAATGGCTCATCTGCAAGCCAGTTGGTCTTATTAAGGATTAGGGTCGTGGTGCGCAAGCACTCGCGTGGTCCGACCACGACCTCATTGCACATTGCATCAAGCCGCACGACGTAAAGTGGATGGGCGCCCGCGATAGCGAGTCCGCGGCGCTGACCTATTGTGTAGTTGATGATGCCATCATGGCGACCAAGGTGTCGACCATCAACGTGTACAATGTTGCCTGGCTTCACTGCACCAGGCTTCAGCCGTTCAATGACGCCAGTATAGTGCCCGCTCGGCACGAAGCAGATGTCTTGGCTGTCGACCTTCTCAGCAACCGCGAGGCCTAGCTCGCGGGCGAGCCTTCGGACCTGTGCTTTGGGCAATCCGCCCAGTGGGAACCGGAGGTGGCGTAACTGCTCGCGGGTAGTGGCAAACAGGAAATAGCTTTGATCGCGTTCCGCGTCCGCTGCGCGCAACAACTCGGGACCACAAGCCCCATCGCGGCGCTGGATATAGTGGCCCGTAGCCAGAACGTCGGCCCCGAGGTCCTTTGCCGTTTCGAGCAGGTCGCGAAATTTGATTTGCTGATTGCATGTGACGCAGGGAATAGGGGTCTCCCCGGCCACGTAGCTCTGGGCGAATGTTTCCATCACGGCTTCAGCAAAACGGCTCTCGTAGTCGAGCACGTAGTGCGGAACAGCAAGTGCCTGTGCAACACGACGTGCATCGTGGACGTCTTGGCCCGCGCAGCAGCTACCTTTGCGGCCTGTGGCCTGCCCATGGTCGTAAAGCTGCAGGGTGATCCCTATCACCTCGTGACCTGCGCGCTGCATAAGCGCGGCCACGACTGAAGAATCGACGCCGCCCGACATTGCGACCACCACACGAAGCGGCGCCGCCGACGCGCACCCGATGCCCTTGGTTAACGATTCACCTGCGAGCAAGCTCGTACTCACGTTGCCGTGCACCATTCTGTTAATATCGGTTGCGCGATTGCAGAAGCCCGAATTTTATCGCCTGCACCGGTGTTCGACAACTGCCAGGCCCGTTTCCCGCCCGAAAATAGGGCCTTTTTGGCCTGGAAAGCAAGCTATCCGTTTGGGGGCATGGGGCCACAAGACGAGGTGCCCCGCTGCGTCGTTAAGCTTATTAATATAAAGGTTAACGGCGCCGAAGAGCGTTCCCGTACATCCATTTATGCTATGTTTACTCAATAGCTTAGGTCATCTTTAATCGTCCTGGCGTATCTAGAGATGGCTGGTCAGCGAGTGTGTAATGAGTATCATGACCGAACAACAGATGAGAGCGCGGGTGCGCTATGTCATCGGGCCCGATGGGAG
>JAUVPN010000243.1 GCA_030598645.1 Hyphomicrobium sp.
CTTCCGTTAATCTTCCTACGCTTGATGTCCCCTCGTACCTTGGATGGCCCATCTTTTTCCGTCAACAAGTTGCACAGCCGACCTAACGTCTCACGCATCTGGTGGCGATGGACGACCATGTCGATCATCCCATGCTCAAGCAGATACTCCGCGCGTTGGAAGCCTTCCGGCAATTGTTCACGAATTGTCTGCTGTATAACGCGCGGCCCCGCGAAGCAGATCAGTGCGCCAGGCTCCGCGATATGGAAGTCGCCCAGCATCGCGTAAGACGCCGTGACTCCGCCGGTCGTTGGGTCGGTGAGCACAACGATATAGGGTAGTCTTGCTTCACGCAGTCGCTGAACAGCAATCGTGGTGCGCGGCATCTGCATCAGCGAGAGAATGCCCTCTTGCATGCGCGCTCCGCCGGAGGCCGCGAATAAAATAAAAGGGGTCTTCTTTTCTACTGCGTGCAACATACCCGCGATCACGGCCTCGCCTGCGGCCATGCCGAGCGAGCCTGCCATGAAACGGAAGTCCTGCGCGGCCGCGACGATGTCTTGACCGTAGAGACGGCCCTCGCTAACGAGCACTGCGTCATCAAGTTCGGTCGATGACTTAGCGTCACGCAAGCGATCGGTATAGCGCCGTCCATCGCGGAATTTCAGAGGATCTGAACACACCTCGGGGATTACGATCTTCTCGTATTGCCCATCATCGAAGAGGTGCTGCAGGCGTGCCGGGGCACCCATGCGCATGTGGTAGTTGGAGCCAGGCACAACAAATTGATTGGCCTCGAGGTCCTTGTAAAAGACCATCTGGCCCGTCTCCGGGCACTTAACCCAGAGATTGTCCGGCACCTCACGCTTCGTGGTTAGAAAGCCGCGGATCTTCGGACGGACAACGTTGTTGATCCAGTTCACTCTCTCTTGTCTCTCAACAGACTGATATCGTCTCTAGAACTGAATTATTCGCTCTGAACGACGCTAATCTAGCATACCGAAACTCTAGAACCCCAAATATCGGCGCTCATTGTAACTGTTTACACCACCGCACGTCGGCACGGCTGTCTCTCTGCTTATCGGCCCACGTATTATGCCGCCCGCAGGGCTCCAGCAAGGGACTGCACTAAATCTAGGACAGATGACACCGTCTTGCTAGTAGACCGACTTCCGCCTTCCAGGCTCTGCTCGATGGCGGTGACGAGGGCCGAGCCCACCACAACGGCGTCAGCGCCCTTGGCCAACGCCTTAGCCTGATCCCCAGTTTTTATGCCAAAACCTATGGCAACGGGAAGGTCGGTGGCATTTTTGATGAGCTTTACTTGGTTATGAACAGCGTTTACTTCGGGACTTGCCGAGCCCGTAATGCCCGTGATTGACACATAATATAGGAATCCTGAGGTGTTAGAGAGCACGGTCGGCAGGCGCTTGGCGTCTGTAGTGGGCGTGGCGAGACGTATGAAATTGAGGCCGTGGTTCTTGGCGGGAATACACAGCTCGCTGTCGGCCTCGGGCGGCACGTCCACGACAATAAGACCATCGACGCCAGCTGCTGCGGCCTCTTTCAAGAATTTTTCCGTAGGGTAGACGTAGATGGGGTTGTAGTACCCCATAAGTACAATGGGCGTATCCTGATCTTGTTCTCGGAACGCTGAAACCAGATCGAGCGTGGCGAGCATCTTGTGGCCAGCTTTAAGCGCCCGCAGCGAAGACGCTTGGATAGCGGGGCCGTCTGCCATCGGATCGGAAAATGGCATGCCGAGCTCGATAAGGTCGGCGCCGGATTCGGGCAGTCCGAGGAGAATGTTCTTCGAGGTCTCAAGGTCGGGGTCACCGGCCGTGATAAAGGTGACGAGGCCGGGCCGACGATCCTCCCTAAGCTCAGCGAAGCGGCGATCGATGCGGTTGGCTTTCGTCATAACTATCCCGAGCAAATGTCGAAGCTATAGAAGAGCAGAGCACGTTTGGCCTCTTCTACATTTTCATCCCCAGATGGTCGGCCACGGCGAAAATGTCCTTGTCGCCGCGCCCGCACATGTTCATCACGAGCAGATCGTCCTTGGGTAATTTGGGTGCCAGCTTTTTTACGTAGGCCAATGCATGCGATGGCTCGAGCGCTGGGATTATGCCTTCAAGCTTGGTGCACATCTGGAAAGCGTCAAGCGCCTCCTGGTCTGTTGCTGCCACATAGCTAACGCGGCCCGTATCTTTGAGCCAAGCATGCTCCGGCCCAACACCGGGATAATCTAGCCCGGCAGAAATCGAATGGCCCTCAAGGATCTGGCCGTCATCGTCCTGAAGTAGATAGGTCCGATTTCCGTGCAGAACGCCGGGGGCACCACCGGTCATGGAAGCCGCGTGCCCGTTTGGCACGCCAAGCCCGTGACCGCCCGCTTCGACGCCATAGATCTTTACGTTCTCATCGTCGAGGAAAGGGTGGAAGAGCCCGATCGCATTGGAACCCCCGCCGATGCAAGCAACAAGCGTATCAGGAAGCCGCCCTTCGCGTTCCAACATCTGCTCGCGCACTTCCCTGCCAATAATCGATTGAAAGTTGCGCACCAATTCCGGGTAGGGATGTGGTCCTGCCACAGTGCCGATGATGTAGTAGGTATCGTGAACGTTAGTTACCCAATCCCGCAGCGCCTCGTTCATGGCATCTTTGAGCGTGCCGGCTCCGCTGGTAACAGGATTAACTTTGGCACCAAGCAATCCCATACGAAAAACGTTGGGCTTCTGACGCTCAACGTCGGTCTTACCCATGAAGACCTCGCATGGCAGTCCGAAGCGCGCGCACACCGGCGCAACAGCAACGCCGTGCTGACCCGCACCCGTCTCCGCGATGATTCGCGTTTTACCCATGCGACGTGCGAGCAAAATCTGGCCAAGGCAATTATTAATCTTATGACTGCCGGTGTGATTGAGCTCGTCGCGCTTTAAGTAGATTTTGGCGCCACCGAAATGCTCCGTTAGTCGCTCTGCAAAATAGAGCGCGCTCGGTCGTCCAGCATAATCTGCGTTGAGATTAGCAAGTTCAGCATGAAATGCGGGATCGCTCTTCGCCTCATTGTACGCGCGCTCCAAATCGAGGATCAGCGGCATCAGCGTTTCTGCGACGAACCGACCGCCGAAGATGCCGAAATGGCCGGCGTCGTCGGGCCCGCTGCGGAGCGTATTGAGCTTTGGGTCCTTGGATTGTGTCTGTGCTATTACCATCAGTGCTATCCTCGAGCCGGCTTAAGCCGACCATTAGAGATCTTGATTAGCGGCCTTTGCAGCCTGAAGAAAGCGGCGGATGAGCTCAGGGTCCTTTTCGCCGGGCCTAGCTTCGACGCCCGATGAGACATCGACGGCCTTGGCGCCCGTCATTCGGATCGCTTTCGCAACATTTAAGTGCGTGAGCCCCCCGGCAAGCATGTAGTCGATCTTGCCGCGCACACCTTCGAGCACCCTCCAATCGAAGGCAATACCGTTGCCGCCGGGCAAAGTGCCTGGCCGATCTTGCGGCGCCTTCGCGTCGAATAGGATAAGGTCAGCCTTGCCGGCGTAAGCGAAGGCGTTTTGCGCGTCTCCTGTGCTGTTTACCTTGAGCGCTTTCATTACCGGACGGGCAAAACGCTGTACAATTTCTGCGACGCGCTCTGGCGTTTCCTCGCCGTGCAATTGGATCATGTCAGGATTAGCCGCATCAATCACCTCTTCCAACCGGGCATCATCAGGATTGACAACCAGTGCCACAATCTTTGCTCGGCCGCGGGCCTTATCGGCCAACTTTTTCATTGTTACCGTATCGATGCTGCGTGGGCTCGCTTCGTAAAACACGAAACCGACATAGTCCGCACCGTTCGCAAGGGCGACCTCGAGCGCGCTTGCCGTTTTTAGTCCGCAAATCTTCACGTCGGCTGGCATCGATGCATCCAAGTAGCGTAGTCTGGCTCGGCAACGCTTAACGTTGCACCAAGGCTTTATTCCGCCGAGCAGTGCCCATGGAGAGCGTCTGTATCGGTTGTGCGACAGGCCGCCTTCAGGTACCCGGCGCGGCGAGCTGCCTTGCACCGCCTCCTGCGGTGTGGGCATCGCGCTCGCGCGTAAGCCGATCCGCCTCCGCATGCCAGCGTGCAGCTTCTTTGGCCTTCGAGCGGGCGCTCTTGCGCCAGCGCCCCTGACTCGCCCACATCGCGACGCTACCGACAACTACGCCAATAAGAACGGCGACGAAGAAATAGGCATAGAACGGCAAACTGAGATATACCACGGGTGTCTCCGGGCGGAAGGGGTCGAGGATCAGACGCACTTCATGCCGGTTGGCAACAGCGAGTGTCACGAGCACGACTGCCACGGGGATTGCAATCAAGAGCCAGAGAATTCGCCGCACTTCATAGAGTCCCAGCAATGATTCATTGAGCGGCTATCTTAGCTACCGTTAAGCCGCTCGCGAAGCTCCTTGCC
>JAUVPN010000188.1 GCA_030598645.1 Hyphomicrobium sp.
CTTGCACGCAGCTTGGAAGAGCGCATCAACCTCGGCGAGTTCACGCTCCACCGCACGCGGCAATAGCCGCGATGCGTATGCTTAGATAAGCCCGGCGTACTTTAGAATAACCTCACCGATCAGCACCGCGCCGAAGCCAACTAACAATAGCCCCGCGCCCTGATTGATGTGACGTAAACGTGCTTCCGTGACGCGACCACGGAAGTGCCCGATAAGGTGTGACAGTCCCACCCACCATGCCAGACTGCCGCACATGACGGCCGCCACGATCGTTAACGCATCGATGTAGCTAGAAACCTCCACGAACGTCGAAATTCCACCGAAGATGGCAAATAGTCCAAGCACGGCGCCTGGATTTGTGATGGTGAGAAAGAACGTCTGCGGGATGTCCCAGACGAAATCGCGTAAGGTCTCGGATCGCTCCTCCGAGGCCGCAGGTATAAAGCGCGGAGTTGCGAAAAAAAGCTTGAGCCCAAACGCCAACAGCACCAGTCCGCCGACAATTTGAATTGTTGTGCGGTGGTGCTCGACTGCGCCAGAGATAGCACCGACGCCTAAGGCGGCGCACAGAGCAATAAGCCCATCCCCTAGCATCGCGCCAAGTCCTGCAGCGACGCCACCCCAAAATCCGCGCTCAATTGCCCGCTGTATACACAGCACATTGACGGGCCCCACCGGGGCCGAAACAAGGATTCCGATGAATACGCCAACGGGAATGATGAGTGGATTGGGCAACAGCTGCATAGCAATTCCCTTATCAGCTACGCCGCCAACCGCGCGATAGTATGCGGCGCCGCAGCTACGCACGTGGCAACGTCTGCTGAGCTGCAGTGCCTGACTCGGATTGTCCAGCCCCCCGACCATCTCCTCGCATTTTGGACTATGCTGATCCCGTCCCTACGAAGAGCTGCGTTCGATTCGTCTCATCATATTGGTACTGGCGTCAGCCGGCGTTGTCTACGCGGGCAGCACCCTTGCGGACGGGAGTACCGGTAGTTAACCGGGGCAACCTGCGAATCAAGACGGCCCGGCGATGACCTAGGGAACGCGAACGCGGCGCCAGTGGACCTCACGGCGACATAGCATCGACGACGACGGTACATGGTCGCCTTCCATAATGACGGTTAGGCTGCGGCTTCACAGTTGGGTCCAAAGTACCAGACCCGCAAGCTTGCTCTTCGGTAAACCGTAAACACATAATTGTACTCAGGCGGGAACACCCTGAAGTGTAAAGTCCACGCCTTAGCTCATGAAGGCTGCGTGTAGCGTTGAGGATTATGAGATGGTGTGGCGAGTAGCAATTGTGGGCGCGGCAGTGGTGGGCGCGGTGTGGGTCACACCCGCCTCAGCACAGTGGTTTTCGCAATGGGAAAACGATGGGCGTCGTCCCTTTTGGGAACAGCGGGCGCCACGGCAGACCAACGTCCAACCGCCATCCCGTCAGGGACTTCGGGGACGGATGGCGCTTGGCGGCGGCCGCCCGTACATCGAGCCGGAAGCGCCGAAGAAAGTTTCGCTTGAGAACAGCTATACGCCCAACTCGATCATCATCGATACGGCGGCGCGCAAACTCTACCTCATTCTATCGGACAGTGAGGCCTACGCGTACCCTATCTCCGTCGGACGGCGGGGCTTTTCATGGACGGGGACGGAATTCGTCAGTCGTGTCGCAGAGTGGCCCGACTGGCACCCACCCAAGGAGATGATCGCACGTGACCGGCGGTTGCCCGACAAGATGACCGGAGGCCTGCGCAATCCACTTGGAGCGCGCGCGCTCTATCTAGGCAATTCGCTTTACCGTATCCACGGCACCAACGATGTCAAAAGCATCGGTCAGGCCGCCTCGTCTGGCTGCTTTCGCATGATGAACAAGCACGTTGTGCATTTGGCCGGCATGATTGTGGTTGGCACGCCAGTTACGGTGGTGAGCAGCATGCCGCCACTTGATAGCCGCGTTTCACCGCCGCCGCCTCTACCACAACGCAACGCGGCCGCAGAGTTTTAGCCGCACTCAAAGAATGAGACCGGCTCACCGCATGCCGTCGGCGCGATCTCACCATCCCACATCACCTTGGCACCACGCACAATTGTACCGATGGGCCAGCCCTTTACCTTTCGGCCGTGATAGGGAGTCCACCCACATCGGCTGGCGATATGATCATTGGTTATTGTTTGCGTGCGCTGCAAATCGACAATCGTAAGGTCAGCGTCATAGCCTGCGGCAATGCGTCCCTTACCCCTGATGCCGAACAGACGTTGAGGTCCATGGCTCGTGAGATCGACGAAACGCTCAAGCGTCAGCCGGCCGGCGTTCACGTGATCGAGCATGATGGGGACAAGTGTTTGTACGCCAGTCATACCTGAATGCGACGCGGGATAGGGGCTGTCCTTCTCCTCGCGCGTGTGGGGCGCGTGATCTGAACCGAGGACGTCAACAACACCAGAGGCAATGCCATCCCAAAGCGCCTGGCGATGGCTGTCGTCGCGCACCGGTGGATTCATCTGGGCATATGCACCAAGCTCGCGATAACACTCGGGCGCAACGAGAGTTAGATGATTTGGCGTCACCTCCACGCTCGCCCAGTCTTTGTGCGTTGCCAAAAATACCATCTCTGCTGCCGTGGAAATGTGCAAAACATGAATTCGCTTTTTATGCTTTTCTGCAAGTCGCACCAGCCGAGTCGTTGCGATAAGGGCGGCTTGCTCATCTCTCCATTCGGGATGCGAGGAAGGATCGCCTTCGCGCCGCAGCCCCATGCGCTCTTTCAGCCGCGCCTCGTCTTCGGCATGAAAAGCGGCTCGGCGGCTAATCTTGGCAATGATCCGGTCAAGCGAGGCCTCATCATCGACCAGCAGATCGCCCGTCGAAGAGCCGGTAAAGACCTTGATGCCAGCTGAGCCTTCGAGACGCTCCAGGGCGTGAATATCGTCAACGTTCTCTCGAGTACCCCCGACGTAGAAAGAAAAATCGCAGAACATGCGGTGCCGGGCACGGAACACCTTGTCGGCGAGCGTTTGCGCACTCGTTGTCAGCGGCTTGGTGTTAGGCATCTCGAAGACTGCTGTGACGCCGCCAAGCACGGCGGCGCGGCTACCCGTCTCCAGATCCTCCTTATGCTCGAGTCCCGGCTCGCGGAAATGAACTTGCGTGTCGATCACGCCGGGAAGAATATGAAGACCCCTTGCGTCAATGACTTCGCCGCCTCTCTGCGAGTTGATTGATCCTATGACGGCTATGCGCCCATTACGGATGCCGACATCCCGCACGCCCATGCCATCTTGATTGACGACGGTACCACCCTTCAGGACCAGTTCGTAGTTCCCGGTCATTACGCCTCCACCGCTTGCCTCTCGCTCGACGTCCGCATACGTAAAACGGACGCCTGTTGCAACCGGAGCAGCGTAAACATGACCAATACCAGAATCGCGCTTCTACCCGACCGCGGTGTCGTCAAGGTTATGGGTGAAGATGCGGAAAAGTTGCTCCAGGGCGTTATTACGAACGATATCGCGCTACTGCAGAGCCAGCCCGCGATCCATGCAGGCCTGTTAACACCGCAAGGCAAGATATTGGTCGATTTCTTTGTTGTTAGGGTACCTGGCGGGTTCTGCCTGGAAGCTGCCCGAGACAAGACGGCCGAACTCTCCGACCGGCTCAACCTCTACAAACTGCGTGTGAAGGCTGAGATTGAGGATGCGTCGGCCGACCACACAGTGGCCGCGTTCTGGGGTGGGCCCTACGAGTTGCGCCACGACGGCAAGCCGCCGATTTGGTTCGCTGATCCTCGCATGCCTGGGATTGGTTTTCGCGAGCTATTCACCATGCGAACCGACTGGGCACTTGGCGGCGAGGATGCCGACACAGCGACGCAGGACGACTACCATACGCACCGGATTGAGCTCGGCGTACCGGAAGGCGGCAAGGACTATGCGTTCGGTGCCACGTTCCCTCACGAGGCGCTCTTCGATCAATTGCATGGCGTGTCCTTCGAGAAGGGTTGCTATATCGGCCAGGAGGTTGTGTCGCGCATGGCCAACCGCGGGACTGCGCGCAAGCGTCTCGTGCCGGTTGTTGGCGCGACGGAGCTGCCGGCGCCGGGGACAGAGGTCGTTGCACGCGGCGTCACCATTGGTAGCCTTGGCTCGACGGCTGCAACCCGGGGATTGGCTCTTTTGCGGCTCGATCGCGCCGCCGAAATGAGCAGCAGGGGCCTAAGTCTTTACGCTGGTGAGGTGCCCGTGCGTATACAGCTGCCAAACTGGGCGCACTTTGGCTTTAGTGCGAAAGAATTGAGTACGCCAATATGAGCACTGCACACAGGCGGGCCCTCGAGCGCTGTCCATGGGCTGGCATCGCAGACGCCGAGTATCAACGTTATCACGACGAGGAATGGGGCGTGCCGATCACGACAGATCGCGCGCTTTTTGAAAAACTTGCACTGGAGGGATTCCAGGCGGGGCTGTCCTGGCTGACGATTCTCAGAAAGCGATCGAACTTCCGGAGCGCCTTTGCCGGATTCGCACCGGAGAGCGTGGCGAGCTTCGGATCCAAAGACATCTCACGCCTGATGAAGAACGAGGGCATAGTGCGCAACCGTGCAAAGATCGAGGCGACGATTAGCAACGCCAAAGCCTATATCCGCCTGGCCGAGCGCACATCCCTGAGCGAATTTATGTGGGGATTCCTTGAGAAGGGGCCGATTCAAAATCGCTACAAGACGATGGCGGACGTGCCCACTGAAACGGAATTGTCGCGGCGCATGTCAAAGGCGTTGAAAGGAAAGGGCTTCCGCTTTGTTGGGCCGACGACGCTTTATGCATTGATGCAGTCGGCAGGCATGGTGAACGACCATCTGGTTGATTGTCATCGGCACGCACCATGCGCCAAACTGCAACGGGCCCGGGCAACGCTCTGAGGCAATATATGAAGACTACAAGAACGTCGAAAAATGGCGCGCCCAAGCGAGCCTGGCAGCGCATGCTATCCGGCCGACGTCTCGATCTCTTGAACCCCTCGCCGGACGATATCGAGATTGAGGATATCGCCCATGGGCTTGCACGCGTAGCCCGCTGGAACGGCCAAACACTTGGAAATTATGCGTTTTCGGTGGCCCAGCATGCCCTAGTAGTTGAAGCAATCGCGACTGCACTTAATCAAGATTGGCCGCCCAGCTGGAGCCTCGCAGCATTGCTACACGACGCGCCGGAGTATGTGGTTGGCGACCTAATTAGTCCGTTTAAGAATGCAATAGGCCTGGACTACAAGACGTTCGAGCTAAGGCTACTCGCGGCAATCCACAAGCGTTTCAAGCTTCCCGCAGAACTTCCCCAGACTATTCAAGCTGAGATTAAAGCCGCGGATCGAATCGCCGCGTTCAATGAGGCAACCGGCCTGGCAGGGTTTTCTAAGGAGGAAGCCACAATTTTTTTTGGGGAGCCAAAAAGGCTACCAAGTCATGTAGTGAACGATCTTCAGAACCTAATTCCAGAGCAGGCAGAAGCCGCCCAGACAAGGTTTTTAGCTAGATTCCAAGCTCTGACGAATGACAGATGAGTGCCGCTCGGTACATAGTAAGCTCAAATAAAGCATAACACTAGCCGGCGGGGTCGATCCGAAAACCGCCATGATCGGCATTTAACAAATAGCACTTGGGGGGCTCCAAGAAAATTGGAGCAAAGATATGAACTCGCCTACC
>JAUVPN010000055.1 GCA_030598645.1 Hyphomicrobium sp.
ACAAGGTCCTGATCGCCAACCGGGGTGAGATTGCATTGCGCATCCAGCGCGCATGCAAGGAGCTCGGCATTGCGACCGTTGCGGTGCACTCTACAGCCGACGCGGACGCCATGCACGTACGCCTCGCTGACGAAAGCGTGTGCATAGGGCCGCCTCCCGCCGCTGAAAGTTATTTGAATATTCCCCGCCTCCTCTCCGCCTGCGAAATCACCGGTGCCGACGCAGTCCATCCTGGCTACGGCTTCCTGTCTGAAAACGCTCGTTTTGCCGAGATCTTGGAAGAGCACCAAATCACTTTCATCGGTCCAACCTCCGATCACATCCGCATCATGGGGGATAAGATCCAGGCCAAAGAAACCGCCAAGGAACTAGGCATCCCTGTGGTCCCCGGCTCAGACGGCGCGGTTACGAGCGAGCCCGAGGCCATGAAGATTGCCAAGGCCATGGGTTTCCCAGTACTGATCAAGGCAACGGCAGGCGGTGGTGGTCGCGGCATGAAAGTCGCGCATACGCCAGCCGACTTGGGTCTCGCGCTTTCGACCGCACGCGCGGAAGCTAAGGCGGCCTTTGGCAACGATGCCGTCTATATCGAAAAGTATCTCACTAAACCGCGTCACATCGAGATTCAGGTGTTCGGCGATGGGCAAGGCAACGCCATTCATCTGGGCGAGCGTGACTGTTCCTTACAGCGTCGCCACCAGAAGCTATGGGAGGAAGCGCTCTCACCGGCTCTCAACGTCGAAGCGCGCGAAAAAATCGGTGAAACGGTCGGCGACGCCATGCGCAAGCTCCACTATCGAGGCGCAGGCACCGTCGAGTTTCTCTATGAGGACGGTGAGTTCTATTTTATCGAAATGAATACGCGCCTTCAGGTCGAACACCCCGTAACCGAAGCCATCACTGGCATCGATCTCGTTTTGGAGCAGATCCACGTTGCCTCCGGTGCACAGCTCGTGCACCAGCAAAAAGATATTACCTTCTCAGGTCATGCCATCGAATGCCGCATCAACGCCGAGAATGCGCGCACCTTCCGCCCCTCGCCAGGCCAGATCACCTATTGGCATCCACCGGGTGGACTCGGAGTGCGGGTCGACTCTGGCGTTTATCAAGGTTATCGCATCCCGCCCTACTACGATAGCCTGATCGGAAAACTGATCGTGCACGGGAAGACGCGCAACGAATGCATGATGCGACTGAAGAGGGCCCTGTCGGAATTCGTGATCGACGGAATCGAAACAACAATCCCTTTGTTCAGCGATCTTATCCTGCAACCAGACATCGCCAACGGCGTTTATGATATCCACTGGCTCGAAAAATATCTCGCGAAATCATAGGTTCGACGGCGAATGCGATTCCAAGAAACGCTATCTTCCCCATTATACCGCCACGTGAAGGAGTCTATGCTAGCCTCAAAGCGCCACAAAGATTAGAGACAGCCGCCACATGGCTTCGCGTGACGACATCGTCATCGAGATCACGCCGCAGGTCCTCTTAAAGGCCTATATGTGCGGCATCTTTCCCATGGCCGAAAGCGCCGATGACCCCGCACTATATTGGATAGAACCGCAGCACCGCGGCATACTCCCGCTCGATGCCGTGCATGTTCCGCGTCGACTAGCACGGTCGCTGCGTAAAAGTCCTTTCGAGGTCAAGGTCGATAGCGACATCGAAGCCGTGATCGACGGCTGCGCCGCTTCGCGTCCGGGACGGCGCTCAACCTGGATCAACGAGCGCATACGTATTCTCTACCGCGAGCTTTTCGAACTAGGACATTGTCACACGGTCGAGGTGTGGGATTGCGAACGACTCGTCGGCGGCCTTTACGGTGTCGCTGTTAGTGGCGCCTTCTTTGGCGAGAGCATGTTCTCCCGCGCACGCGATGCATCAAAGATCGCTCTAGTGCATCTGGCCGCCCGACTGGCCCATGGCGGTTTCATTCTCCTCGACACCCAGTTCGTCACTGACCACTTGCGCCAATTCGGAACGGTGGAGGTCAACCGAGACGAATTCCACAATCTCCTCGAGCAGGCGCTCAAGGTGGAGGCAAACTTCAACGCGCTGAGCGATGATGCGAACATCAATGAGGTGCTCGCCATCCTTGCGTCTAAACCTCTGAGACCTGCCTGAACTTTGCCGTGCTGCGGTGTCGCACCCCGCCCGTCTGTTCCCTGCGGAACAGCCCGCGCGACTGACTGCCCTCAGTTTTGCTCACTGAGAGCGGCTCAAATCGGCCGTCCTCTCGTTACGCGTGCCGCAGTGCGTGCAACAGGCAAAGCATAAGGAGCAGACCTCATGGAAACGACCTTTCGAAACACCCTCATCCTTGGCGCCACCGCATTTTTTGCCGTGTTTAGCGTTGCTCAATCTGCCGAGCCCTTCAGCGGCGGCGTCAAGTCTCTTCGCTCGTTCCTCAACGAAAACCTCAATGACTTCCGCAGCAACGATACCGGCCAATACGGCGGTGAAACCAACTCCGTGCGCAGCACAGTGCAGGGCATCCTCAAGGACGTCGGCGTAAGGCGCGCGAAGAAAAAGTGAGCCGCAACCTCCCCTGTTCCTCAGGGAACAGCACAAGCGATACCGCTTGTTTACCAGTCAAGCTCGTAAGGCGCTGAACGCAACACAAGGGATGCCCAGAGATAGCTGAGGACCAACAACAGAAGGACCCAGAACTTCAGTTTCTGTTGATCCAAACACCACATTACTCCCGTTCCCGACCGGGCTTACCCCCGTCCCCGTCCCACCCCGAGCCCGGCCGGCGCCCTGCCCTCCAGCCTTCGTGCTGGAGGGCTTTTTTGCGCATTGTTCAAAGGCCGCGCCGCGTTCGGCGATTTTTTCTCAGCATGTAACCCAGGGAACAGCGGAGCCGACGAGACCCTGCCAGTATCCCCCCATCGAGAGCACGACGGGGCCCACGCTCCCTGATGGCTCTCCCCAGAATTCAACACTCCTGATTACGCTTTATGCCACGCACCTCCCCCACTGGCCCCTCGGTTCCTCCCCGAGGGGTTTTTCTTTGCCATGCAACAGAACGCACGTGCTCACTCCCACTCGATCGTGCCTGGGGGCTTTGAGGTGATGTCATAGACGACGCGATTGATACCCTTCACCTCGTTGATGATGCGCGTCGCTGTTCCGCCGAGAAACTCGTGTGTAAAATCATAGTAGTCGGCCGTCATGCCGTCCGTCGACGTCACTGCGCGAAGAGCACACACGTATTCATAGGAACGGGCATCCCCCATCACACCCACTGTGCGTACCGGCAATAGCACCGCGAATGCCTGCCAGATCTCATCATACAGTCCTGCGCTATGAATTTGATCGAGATAAATCGCATCAGCCTTGCGCAGAATACCGAGCTTTTCTTGCGTCACCTCGCCAGGCACACGAATCGCCAAGCCGGGCCCAGGGAACGGGTGGCGACTGATGAAGCTATTGGGCAAGCCTAGTTCCCGGCCAAGCGTACGCACTTCATCCTTAAAAAGTTCACGTAACGGTTCCACCAGCTTCAAATTCATGCGCTCGGGTAAGCCGCCTACATTGTGGTGTGACTTGATTGTGAGGGAAGATCCGCTTGCAACCGATACGCTCTCGATCACATCCGGATAGAGTGTGCCTTGGGCTAGGAATTCAGCACCACCGAGCTTGCGCGCTTCTTCATCGAATACGTCGATAAACAATCCTCCGATGATTTTGCGTTTCTCCTCGGGATCACCGACACCGGCAAGTGCCGTCAGAAACCGTTCACGCGCATCGACATGTACCAGCGGGATATTGTAGTGCCCGCGGAAAAGTTCAACGACCTGTTGCGCCTCGTTCTGGCGTAACAGTCCCTGATCGACGAAAATACAAGTGAGCTGCTCACCAATGGCCTCGTGTATGAGCACAGAGGCAACAGCAGAATCGACGCCGCCCGATAGTCCCGCGACAACGCGACCACTACCAACTTGCGCGCGGATCTTTTTCACCTCGGTGGAGTGAAAGTGCGCCATGGTCCAGTCACCAGGCAGACCGGCAATCTTGTGCACGAAGTTCGAGATCAGGTCAGCGCCGCGCGGCGTGTGCGCCACCTCAGGGTGGAACTGCACGCCATAGAAATTACGGGCCTCATCTGCAATTACCGCGAACGGTGCCCCCTTCGAAACACCCACCACCCTGAAGCCCTCAGGCAGCTTCGTCACGCGATCGCCGTGACTCATCCAGACTTCGTCGCGCGTGCCTTTGGACCAAATACCGTCAAAAAGTCGGCAGTCCTCAACTACATCTAATTCCGCTCTGCCAAATTCGCGGTGATCCCCGACTTCGACACCGCCGCCAAGCTGGTCGACCATGACCTGCTCGCCATAGCAGATGCCGAGCACCGGCAAACCGCTCGTCCACACCCAGTCCGGTGGCGGCGGCGTTCCCAATTCAGTCACACTTTTCGGGCCACCGGAAAGGATCAATGCTTTCGGCTTCAACCGTTCCAGCACGTCGTGCGTGCCATAAATTGGCACGATCTCAGAGTAAACGCCCGCCTCGCGCACCCGCCGCGCAATCAGCTGCGTCACTTGGCTACCGAAGTCGATGATGAGGACGGTATCGGTCATAGGGTTAAGCGTCCCTGGTTGGGATGCCGTCGGACTAGGCCACTGGCACGGTTCTCAGTAAAGGTCGTTGGCCGCTTCCCCGGCCCGGTCCGAGGCTTTTTTGATCAGCGGGCCTCGCCTTATAGCGGCGCCCGCCGAAACTTGGGAGTCGCGGCGATGGAAAATCTACAGTTGATGGCCCTCTTGAGGCTGCATTCATTAGAAATGTGCCAGCAGACAAGTGCCTAAAAATTAGTCGGCTGAGACTGGCTCGGCGATTATCGCCCGATCAAGCCGTGACGATACCAGTAGAAATCAGCGTGCTTGGGATCCAGAAGCCGACAAAGAACATCAGCCAATAGGTCACGTAGTACGACGTTAACTCAGCAACGATGTAGAGGCTTGCGGCCTTTCATAAGACATTTTCTAGAAACGCCGGTGTATGGCAATGAAAGACACCCATACCAGCAAAACAAGCAGGCGCCGACGGCCATTGGTCAGCAGGCATATTTTCGAACGAGGTGATGCTCGGGCCACCGAGCATGCGGCTCACTACAAACTCATAAACGGCTTAGATCGGAATCATGAAGCCGATCACAAGAGATTACAGCTTGAAGTGAGCGCCGCACATCTTGCAAAAATGACCGCGAGCCCTGGTGCTGCGTTTCAATCGTTGAGGCGCCAGAGCTCAAAGTTCAGTGCCGCTGCATAAGTGATCCAGAAAAGATAGGGCAAGAACAGCAATGATGCCGTTCGTCGTATCGGCCATGACAAAATTATGAAAGCGAGAATGGCGATCCACAAAGCGGCAATATCAACCAACGCGTGCGTGATCAGCCTCTGTCCAAACATGATCCAGGACCACGCCCCGTTTAGTACAAGTTGTGCAAACCAGAGCCCCAGCGCCGGTCCTAACCCTTGCGCCCGCCACACAATCCAGCCAGCGAACGCGATCATCAGATAGAGCACCGCCCACACAGGCCCAAACAGCCAGTTGGGTGGCGTCCAGGCCGGCTTGCTCAGTAGCTCATAAAAGGGGCCTGGCGGAAACTGTCGGGCAAACAGGGCCACCGCGCCGACCAGGACGATAAAAAAGAAAAGACCGTTGTACTTCTTCACGGTGGTGCCTCGATGAGCGGAGCCTCTTAACCTGTTTTAGTATGCAACTGCTGCCATGCCCGATTAGACCGGCGCACGCGGCATGGTGCGGTTTCCCGTCAAGCGTTGCCCGCCGGTCCTCAAGCGCCGCCGCGCCGTAGGCGTGCGATAAAAAAACCGTCTGTGCCATGGCACGCGGGCGTCAGCTGCAAGGTGTCATCGTGCCCGTCCGCCGACCTCGGTGGCGCGCTTCCGAAGATGTCCTGCCACCCTTGAGCATAAGGCAGAAGAGAAAAATCTGGATGGGCTGAGAGAAATGCGCTCACTTGATCTGCGTTCTCTTCGGGCAGGACCGAGCACGTTACATAGACAAGGCAGCCGCCCGGCTTAGTGAGACCGGACCCCAGCGCCAGAACGGCTCTCTGCTCGGCTTGGCGCTCGCCTATGTTGGCGGGTTTCAAGCGCCACTTCGAATCAGGTTTGCGCCGCCATGTTCCTGAGCCGGTGCACGGCGCGTCCAGAAGCACGACGTCGAAGCGCGGGCCCAAGGCAGCCAAAGCCGCTTCGCCACCTGCGTCCATCACCTGCACGTTTCGTGCACCTGCCCGCCTTAGACGCTCGAAGATTGGCCGCAGCTGGCGCTTGTCAGCATCATAGGCATAGATCTGCCCGGTGTTATTCATGGCGGCTGCGAGCGCTAGCGTCTTGCCACCGGCACCCGCACACAAATCGAGCACCTGCATCTTTGAGGTCGCGCCCGCCAGGAGTGCAGCAACCTGCGAACCCTCATCCTGCACCTCCAACCAGCCTTTGCCGTGCGCCGCCTCGGCTTCGACGTGAGGGGCACGCCCCGCACCCTGAGGCGGAGGAATGCGCACACCCACCGGCGACAATGGCGTGGGCTCTGCTGAAAAATGGGCAAGCGCTTTCAATGTCTTCTCGCGCGTCGCTTTCAGCGTGTTAACGCGAAGGTCGACGGGCGCGCGCGCACTTAATGCCGCTCCCTCCTCCGCTGCGCGAGCCCCGAGCGCACGTTCAAGCGATGGCGCGAGCCATTCTGGAAAGTCACCTGCGATGTGGGTGGGCACATCCTGAGGCAATTCGCGTGCCAACGCATCCTGCTCCTGCACACTCAAAGACTCAATGGCATACGCAGAGCCGTCCGCCGCTCCCGCAACCCCCTCGGGCGTCATCGCGAAGGCACGCCCAGCTGCCCCCAGTACAAGCGCCCTCGGGCTATCGGATCCCATCCTTGCGGCAATTGAATTGCGCCGGCGCAGCGCGTCATAGACGAGCGTGCCGATTGCCGCCCTATCGCCAGAACCGGCGAAACGATGGCTCTTACCCCAGTCGGCCAACGCGGAAGCTGCCGGGCGATGACGCCCCAGCATGTCTTCTAAGACCTCTTCGGCCGCCTTGAGCCTGGCACCAGGGCGCATCGGCTAGGGCCACCCGAATAGAATGCGTATAGCAAAGATCACCCACATCGCACCCAGAACAATCACGCTAGTCAGCATGGCATAAAAGCGCATGCGTACGTTGTTATTTCCCGTGTGGATGTAAGCATGCACGAGCCGGGCCATCACAAATGCCCACGCAAGCGTAACAAATACGACCCCCGTAGTTCGCGTGATTAGCGCCAGCGCGATCACCACGTAAAACAGCATTGGAGTTTCGAGCTGGTTTTGGAAGCAGTTGCCAATTTGCGTTGCCCGCTTGGGCCACACCGGCTCTCGCAAGGAAACGTCCGTGAATGTCACCTGCCCGTTCTTAATCGCCGCCACGCGATGGCTCCACATCCACAACATTAATGCGAACGTCAGCGCGACCTGCAAGAACAACGGAATCAACAAGCTTGTAACCGACATGGGGCCTTAGCCTCTTCAATTGCGAAGCTGACAGCTGCGCGCCACTTTGAGCTCACGCACGGCCTGGATAGTTGGGAGTTTCCCGCGTGATCAGCACGCCGTGAGTATGGCTTTCGTGCACGGAGGCGGGAGAGACACGCACGAACTTCGCCTTCTCATGCAACTCTGCAAGCGTGCGAGCACCCAGATACCCCATACCCGCACGCAACCCTCCCAGCAACTGGTGCACCACCGCGTCCGCCGGCCCCTTGTAGGCCACCTGCCCCTCGATGCCCTCTGGCACCAGCTTCAGCGTATCTTTTACCTCCTGCTGGAAGTAGCGATCGGCCGAGCCTCGCGCCATCGCGCCAATCGAGCCCATCCCGCGGTACGCCTTATACGTGCGCCCTTGATACAGATAGGTCTCGCCCGGCGCCTCGTCTGTTCCCGCCAACAGAGAGCCTATCATCACGCATGACGCACCAGCGGCGATCGCTTTCGGGATGTCGCCCGAATACCGAATGCCGCCATCCGCAATGATCGGTACGTTATGCTTGGCAGCCTCCTCCGCGCAATCCATGACAGCCGTCAGCTGCGGCACACCGACACCCGCCACAATACGTGTGGTGCAAATCGATCCAGGTCCGATCCCCACCTTCACCGCGTCCGCACCAGAATCGATAAGCGCCTTGGTCGCCTCACTGGTCGCCACGTTACCGGCAATCACCTGAACTCGGTTAGACAGCTTCTTGATACGCGAGACCGCCTCCAGCACCCGGCTCGAATGTCCGTGCGCGGTATCGACCACGATTAAATCGCAGCCCGCCGCCATCAACAGCTCGGTGCGTAGGAACCCCTCCTCACCAACCGTCGTCGCCGCCGCCACGCGCAAGCGGCCTTCAGAATCTTTACACGCATGCGGATGCTTCCGCGCCTTCTCGATATCTTTGACTGTGATGAGACCTATACAGTGGTAATCTTCATCCACCACCAGAAGCTTCTCAATGCGATGATGATGCAAAAGCCGGCGGGCCTCTTCCTGGTTCACGTCGCGCGGCACCGTGACGAGCTTCTCCTTGGTCATCATCTCCGAAACCGGCTGCTCCTCGTTAGAGGCAAAGCGCACGTCACGGTTGGTGAGAATGCCAACAAGCGGTCCCTTGCTGGCGCCATTGCGCGGCGGCTCGACCACCGGGATACCAGAGATCTGGTGCTCATCCATAAGTTGCAGCGCCTCGCGCAGTGTGGCCGATGGATAAATTGTCACGGGATTGAGGACGATGCCGGACTCGTACTTCTTCACCTGGGCCACGTGCCGGGCCTGCTCCTCTGGAGCCAAGTTGCGATGGATGACACCGATGCCCCCAGCTTGCGCCATGCCAATTGCCAGGCGAGCCTCGGTTACCGTGTCCATCGCGGAGGAACAGATCGGGATATTGAGCTCGATCGACTTTGTAATGCGCGTGGTGATGTCCGCCTCGCCGGGCATCACGGAGGAGGCCGCGGGCACAAGCAAGACGTCGTCGAAGGTCAGGGCTAGCCCAGAATCCTTAGCCGTCGGGCTTTGGGCCATGTAAGCGATCTCCTAGGGGCTGGGGCGACAAGGTTCACGAGGCCCCCAGCGGGAACGTTGTCGGCAGCCCTATACCACCTGAGTCGGTGGGAGGGAAGGTAGGGGAGCGGCACGTGAGTAGCGCTAATAATGGAACCTGTGATGCAATCTCCGATTTTTCCCCACCGGCAGACATATTGGAGGTCAGAAATGACTAGCTAGATGGCGAATGTGATACTTTTCATCCTTGCAGCCTCTCCGCACGCACTAATAAAGAAGCCTCAGGTTTCATCCAAATCGTTCGCCTCGTTCGACAAATCCATATTCGCTGTCTCCCGTGCCCCGTACAGGTCATCGGCGCGCCGTAGAACGTTTGGGCCAAAACGCTGCGTGAGTTCATCAATCGCGGCCTCCAGGCGACGGCGTCGGATCCCACCTCCAAATAAGTCCAACTGAGCGGTCTCGTCCACGGCAACGAGATCGTATGCAGCCATCCCGACCAAACGGAATGGCCCAGCCTGCTCAAATTCATTGAGGATTACGGAGGCATCGGCGTACAGCTCCTCCGCAACATCCGTTGGTTGCTGGCGCTGATGCTGACGGGTCAAGACCCGGAACTCGTTTGTCTTCAGCTTTACCCTTACGCCGAACGCCACGTAACGTTTCTGCCTGAGTCGTCTCCCGATTTCATCCGCTGATCGACGCAGGTATCGCCTGATTTCACTCTTGTCCTGGACATCCTTGGCGAGAGTCGTTTCTGATCCAATGCTCTTGGAAGATCTTCGACCCTCCACGGGCCGTGGATCCTTCGCATGCGCGAGCGCATAAAAGTGGTGCCCCGCGCTTCCCAATTCTTCTTCCAGCCAGTCGGGATCGGCTCCGGCTACGTCACCAATTGTGTGAAGATTGAGAACGTGGAACCGCTTCTCCGTCTTGGGACCCACACCCCACAACCGAGAGACAGAAAATGGAGCGAGCCACGTTCGAGCCTCGTTCGGTAGCACGACCGTTAGCCCATCCGGTTTTTGGTAAGCGCTTGCAACCTTGGCGACATATTTGGTTCCAGATATCCCTACCGATATTGTTAGACCACCAGTCGCCTCGCGAACGGTATCCTTAAGCTTCTGACCAATGGTGCTCGGCTCACCCAGTAGCTGCTCGCAGCCGGTCAGATCGAGGAATGCCTCGTCAAGGCTGATGGCTTCCACATGGGGCGAAAAATTCGCAAAAACCCGCATGATCAATTGGGAGACTTCCTGGTATCGATCGAAGCGGGGCCTCACGATTACTGCGTCCGGGCACATGCGTCGCGCCTTGGCCATTGGCATGGCGCTTCCCACTCCAAACGGCCGGGCTTCGTAACTCGCTGTTAGAACGACACCTCGATCGCTGCGAGGCCCGATAAGCAAGGGTTTACCGCGAAGTGAAGGATCATCCAGTTGTTCAACTGCAGCGTAGAACGCGTCCATGTCAGCATGGGCGATGATTCTTGGCCACATTGATTCTGCTGGTGCCATCTCGGCCCTAGTTTAGACGAACGTAGAACTGGCGGAGTAATTTCCGCATTTTCTTTAAAAATAGACATCAGCCGGCACAGCCAGGGATGGCATAAAAGAGCAAACACACGGCTAGACTCTTGGGATGTAGGCTAAGCGCAATACGCGAAAATTCGCGCCATCCAAATCACCACCGTTTGCTCTCACGCCAATCTATCCTTCGAGCGCTGCAGGAGCGCGCCTTTCCGGCCCTCCTGGAACATGGTCCAGCTGGTCTTAGTTGGGACTTGTCTCTTTAGACATACGTCTCGGCAGACAAATTTGAGTTATCTAAGGGTAAGCCTGCCGCATCGCGCGAAGAACTCTAATAGTCAACAGCGCAGAAACGTCGACACCTTAGGTCGAAGAAAATACGCCGCAACCTCTAGTCACTGGAATCATCGGCATCGAGCCAATCAGCATCATCTTTTGAGTCAAACGAGTTTTGGTTTCCCTCGCAAGTGACAATCGATGAATCGCACCGGCCATAACTGATCGTCTTCGCGTTGACCTTCTCGT
>JAUVPN010000115.1 GCA_030598645.1 Hyphomicrobium sp.
ACGTTCAAACCTAACCCCAAACATTTGCTCGACACCATCCGCACTGCCGGCGGTGATGCCGAGCGCGCAATCATGATTGGTGACACCGGAGTCGATATCGCAACCGCAAGGGCGGCCAGCGTACCTGTCATTGCTGTATCATTTGGTTACACGGATACGCCGGTGCACGAATTCAACCCCGACGCGGTTATTGATCACTATCGGGACCTGGAACCAGCGATTAAAGCACTCATGCTTGGGGATTAAGTTTTGACAGCGTCCGACGAAGCCCGTCGTGGGGTATCTGCCTCACGCCGTGGAAGAATTCGCCGGCCGACCATCAGCACAGCAGGTAGGATAACGAGCTGCCCAATTAGAGAGGCGAATAGGCACACCGCCGCTAACTGCCCGAATAGTCGTAGTGATGGGAGGTGGGAGAGCATTGTTACGCCCAATCCAAGAGCCAGCACGATTGTCGTGAGCACGACGGGTGGCCCGATATGATGCGCCGATCGCATGACCACGTCGTAGACATTGCTGGCCCCTGTAACTGCTCGATCCTCCTCTAGAGTGAAGCGATTCAAAAAATGTATGGTGGAGTCGATCGCTAATGCGAATGCCACAGTTATCGCCACGATTGATGCAAATTGCAGCCCCTGGTCCGTCACCCAAAGAATCGTGCCGGTAGCAAAGATCGGGAAGAGCGAGGGCATGATGCTCGCAAAACCCACCAGCACCGACCTCAAAGCGAAACCGAGAAAGATAAAGATGACGAACATGTCACCGACCAGACCCCAGTTGAGCTCCCAAATGAGGGTGGCGGAGTTGCGCGCGGCAATTGCGGGCAAACCCGTCACCGAAATATCAAATCCGGGATTGGCCTCCCGCAATGGCTGGAGCGCTTTATCTAGCGTCTCGACAACGGGAAAGATCTCGCTCGCGTCCACATCTGGCATGCGCGCAGTGACGAGGACTGCTTTCTCATCCTGGGCGATGAAGCGCCTTACGAGGTGCTCGGGCAAGATGCCAACGTAACGCTCTACATTTTCAATGCTGTCATCACCAGCGTCGGCTAACCAGCGGCGCAAACTCTCGAGGGACCAGACGTTTCCGAGACCGGCGCGGTTCTCCAGAATGTCGTGCGCTTCACCGATGACCTTTAATGTAGCCGGATCGTAAAGTGATTGCCCATCGCCCCAGCGAATCATCGCATGCATGGGGTTTGCGCCGGTAAGCTTTGCATCAAGGCGGTCAGTGGCGGCCAAGGCCTGCTCCTGGTCCGGCACTTGATCAGCCAAACGGTAGTGCGGCTTCAATTGGACGTATGCTGCACCGGTGAGCAGCACTGCAATGATGGATGACACAAAAAAGAACATGGGACGCGCAGCAACCGTGCCCACGATGGCATCGGTTAGTCGCTGAAGTTTGCCCACGTTGCCCGCTTCGCGAACATTTGGATCAACATCAATCGCCTTTTCATCGCGCACCAAAATGGCGGCAAGGGTTGGCACGACCACCGCCACTGCGAGATAGGAGATGCCAACCGCCATCAGCGCCGCCATGCCGAAGGTGCGGATCAGCGCCGATTCGGCCAAAGAGAACGAGAGAATGGCAAGTGCGGCGTTCATGGCCGTCAGAAGGCAAGCCGGGGCGACGTCGAGTACAGCATGGCGGGCAGCTTGCACGCGATCGATACCGGCAAGAACATCACGTCTAATGGACATCACAAGATGCATGGAGTCGGAGAAGCCCGCCACTAGGATCAGCGGCGTAATGACATTGATGAAGAGGTTCAGGCGAAAGTCCATCGCCCCGATCATGCCCAGAGTCCAAAGAACAGCAATCGTTGGTCCGGCCACCGCAATGATGGTGAGCGATAGGCGACGGAAGAACAGATAAGCAATGCCAATGCCGAAGACGAAGCCTAGTCCGTTATAGACGAGCCGATCTCGCTCAACAGCGTTGCGGATCTCCAATTGCATAACGGGCGCACCCGTCAGCTTCGCTGTGAGTCCTGAATCTTTGAGGATTGAGTCCGCCGTAGAATTGATTTCATCAATAACCACGCGAGCGCTTCTTTCGCGCACGATGTCCCGGTCAAGCGCAATCACGATGAGGGCAAGCTCACCGTCATCAGAAAGAAACTTGCCCTCAACAATGTCGTTCGTTTTTAACCGCTGAAGCATCGCTTCGAAGTCGGCGCCTTGGGGCATATCATTAGGGATAAGCGGGGGGGCGTAGCCGGTCTCGTCAGGTTTTTCGCGCGCCGAAAGCATGGATTCGAGCCCCGCAACGCCGTCGATGAGCTGCAGCTCGGTTGTGACCTCTCCAAAAGCGGTGAGCTGCGGCCCGTTAAGCAGCTCTTTGCCTTCGACGACGACAAGCACATCGTACTCGCTGGAAGGAAAGCGGCGATCGATCTCCTCGTATTGGCGAAACTCTTCCGTGTCGGTCCGGAATAGCTCAGAAAGCGAGTCGTCCACCTGGATGCGCGAGACGCCAACAATCGCCAGCGCCGTCAGGACCGCGATGATGGCCGCTGAAAAGTAGGGTGCCTTAAGAGCGACTAAGCCCAGCCGTTCTAGCCCGAACGAGAACCAGAACGACCGGCGCGGCTCTTCAGTGCCCATGGCTCCCCCTTGGTCTTTCATCCAAGCTCGACAAATCGCGGCCAGCCGGATCTCTCATGTTCCTCGCCACGGCCATCCAGCACCCTTGGAATCGAGAGGACGACGCGCGATGGTTGCACTGGCCGCACTGACAGCGCAAGGGCCCGCGAGAACGATCATAACGCACGCCTAGGCCGCAAGCGTTGTGCCCTCTCCTATCCCTAACCAAGATCCCGCCGCGATCGAGGCCGGAGCCCAAACTAACGTCTCAAATGATCACGATGTGTTTCCATATGACGCGCGCAACAGCGCCTGTTTGGCGGAATTCCGTCGGTTTGTGCACTGGCGATCGCGGTTTTTCTGGGGCTAGGTTGGTTAGGCTACGTCGCCACCTAGAGGAGACCTATCCTAGAGCCGGTATTTCAAAATCCTGCAGCGCAATTCAAGCTACTGCCAAGAGGAGCCCACGTTAGCTTGACACCCCACCTGCCGCCTCCGATAACGGCGCCTCAGCGCCACAACGGGCGGTTAGCTCAGCGGTAGAGCACACGCTTCACACGCGTGGGGTCACTGGTTCAATCCCAGTACCGCCCACCATCTTTGTAAATGAGATCGGGCTCTTGCCTTGATAGATTTCAGGCTGGGCGAGCAGCCATCGGCGGTGGCGCGGCCTCTTCCAATTCATCCGCCCCGGTTTGCGTGTCTTCCATAAACTCCGAAAGCTCGCGTCGCAGGTGGTAGAGTTCATATTCGGCTTTTGCCAACAATCGTTGAGCGGAGACCTGCCGATCCGCATTCTCTTGTGACGATCCCACCTGCCGAGCAAATTCAGATGCGTAACGCGCAAAGAAAGCCGGTGCGGGCATGCGTCCCCCCCCCCGGTTGCGCTGCCGTTTTCAATTAACGTGATTCGCCTGTGGATAGAAGGTTGATCGCTTCTGTAGAGGTCTCTCAGCCGTGCGGCGTAGTGCCCGACCACGCGTAAGAAAGTATTTTGTAGACAAGTGCTGCCGCCGTGTAGTCACAGGCGTGCAGGCCGGCCATCGGGGCTAGCTCTACGAGATCACCTCCAACAATTGTCCCCTCTTGAGATGCGCGCTTTAGGATTTCAAGCGCTAAGAGATAGGAAAGCCCGCCTGGTACGGGCGTTCCCGTCGCGGGCATTACGGCGGCGTCAAGCGCATCGATATCGAACGTTACGTAAACTGGCTTCCCGGAAAGCGGCGCCACGATTTCTTCGATGTCCCATGCGGCCTGCTGGTAGGCCCAGTGCATGTGTATGCGCTGGCGGTTCTGTTCGAGATAGTCAACCTCAGCAGCCGAGATGGAACGGATGCCAACCGAGACGAGCGAGACGTGCGGATGGTCGAGCACGCGGCGCATTGCTGCGGCATGGGAATACTTCTCGCCAAGATAGCCGTCCCGCAGATCGGCATGGGCATCGAGTTGCAACACCACGAGGTCTTTGTAACGCCTTGCAAAAGGATCGACCGCGCCAGGAGTGAGCGAATGCTCGCCACCAATAACGAATGGAAAGCGTCGTTCTTTCAGAACGCTATCGACGATGCCGGAAAGCTGCTTCAACGCTTCCTCTATCGGTGCGGCGATCGTCGCCTCACGCAGCGCCGTAATGCCGTAGTCCTTGTAGGGCTCCCGCGACAGCTCCTCGTCGAATAGCTCCAACTGGTGGCTGGCGGCTAAGATTGCCGCCGGGCCTTTGGCCGTGCCCCTGCCATAGCTCACCGAAGCTTCAAGCCCGAACGGAATTACGACGGCGCGCGCCGCCTCCGGTCGATCCACGTCCTCGCGCAGCGGATCAAGGAACGTCTGCTCTGGTGGCAGATAGTCAAACTTTGCATTATTGCCGTGTGACACGCGTGCTGCCTTGGAGACTTCTAAGCTTAACACTGCGCGGAGCGAACCCGCACAACGTTTGTGGCGTACATACTCATCATCGGCTCATCGAGCAGGATGGCTTCTTCATAGTCGCCGTAACCGTTAAAACGTCCAGCGATCGCCCGAGCGTACGCGCCCATATTGCCGATTTCGATGTAGTCGCCTTCTGCGGTCGATGCAGGTAGCATAAAGGGGCCCTTCATATAGTCGATCGAGTCACAGGTCGGCCCCCACAGCTCCAGAGGAACAAGGGGTTCGGACGGTTCAACTTGGCGACTGATGTTACGCGTCGGGAAAATGAAGCCGAGGTGGGCTGCATCGAATAGCATCCCATAGGAGCCATCGTTGATGTAGAGTTCGTGGTCGCGGCGCGCATCCACGCGCACGATGAGGCTCTCCGCTTCGGCGACTAACGCCCGCCCGGGCTCGCACATAAGACGGATGTTTTCTTTTACCGGCAACGTCTCTATCCCGGCCAGAATTGTCTGCATAAAGTCGTCCATCGGGGCGGGATCGCTATCAGGATAGCGCGAGGGAAAGCCACCGCCCACGTCGAGTCGATCGATAACAACGCCGGCTTTGACAATCAGTTTGTGCAGTTCAGCAAGCGCCGTAACAAACGCATCCGGAGTGGTCGTCTGCGAACCGACATGGAACGTTAATCCCAACTCACCTGCCACTTGTCGCGTTTTGACGAGCAGCTTTGCCGCCTTCTGCCCAGAAACGCCGAACTTGCGTTCCAGGGGTATGCGACTGTTGATTGCAGGAACCGCAATGCGCACCCATAACAGAAGGTCGCGTGCGCCGTCTGTCTCCTCGAGGACCTTGACAAGTTCATCCTCACCATCAAGTGCAAAGCTGCGAACACCTAGTTCATAAGCGCGCCGGATGGCGTGACGCGATTTGACAGGGTGCATGAAGTGAAGGTGCGCGTCGGGGATCGTCACCGCGTCCTCAATCTCAGGGAGCGAGGCAACATCAAAGTGGCGGATGCCAGCGCCATATAGCGCGCCGATCAAAAAGACGGAGTTGTTGGCCTTATAGGCGTAGGCCACATCACCAGGAAAATTTTGGAGAAACCACCGCGCCGCGCGCCCCGCGGCATGCGGGCGCAACCCGCGCACCGGCCGCTCCGGCCGGTTCTTACCGATCAGGACTGCCGCAGAGGCAAATTTCTCCATCGCATAGGACCTCCACCTGGCGGCGAAACTCAGGTCTCCTCGAAACGGGGACCACCGAGCCCGAAAAGACGTTGGATTTAAGTTGGTTAGCCCCCTCTGTAAAGCCCTTTTTATAGGCCGCTTTCAGAGCACAGCTCGCCTTACTCAGTTCTATCCGATTGGCTGTCGAAGTGAGCCTTTTTAATCGATTTTCGGGCGCTACCCAGCGGCTTGGCCAACACTGTCGTAACCGAGCTGCCGGTTTCTTCTGTTCCGGGGCTGCAAGCACCGCCTAAAAAGACTCCATGTAATCGTAGCCAACAAAGGACCGTCAATGCGGACGGGGGGAAAAATCCTCATCGACCAGCTCGTCAATCAGGGCTGCCGCACGCTTTTCACTGTTCCCGGTGAAAGCTTCTTAGCGGCACTCGACGCGTTGTTCGACGAAGGCCCAATCCGCACCATTGTGTGCCGACACGAGGGCGGGGCCGCAATGATGGCCGAAGCATGCGGCAAACTCACGGGATTGCCTGGAGTTGCCTTCGTCACGCGCGCGGCGGGCGCCGCCAACGCAGTCAGCGGTGTCTATGTCGCCCAACATGATTCCACACCGATGGTACTTCTCGTAGGTGTCACGAGACGAGGGCACGAGGACAGAGGTGCCTTTCAGGAAATGGACATAAGGGCACTGTTCGCTCCGATTACAAAATGGTCCAGCGTGGTACGTTCACCCAAGCGGATCCCTGAATATGTGCGTCGTGCCTTTCATACTGCGCAAGCTGGCCGACCAGGTCCCGTAGTTCTAGGCCTGCCTGAGGATGTCCTCTACGCTCGCGCCGAAACCGAGGATGCAGCCCCAGCGCTCATTCCAGTTCCAGCCCCCTCACCCGCTGAAATGACCCGCCTCAAGGATCAAATCATGCGGGCAAAACGTCCGCTAATCATCGCCGGCGGTCCTGGCTGGAGCCAAGCGGCGGCCGCAAGTCTTGCTTCTTTCACCGAGAAATTTAATGTCCCTGTCGCCACCGCCTTCCGTCGCCAAGATCACATCGACAACCGCATAAAAACTTATGTTGGTCATGCTGGCATCGGTCGCGGCGAAAAACTTGCAGAAGGGATACGCAGTGCCGATTTGACGCTCATAATTGGCGAGCAGCCTGCGGATGTCACGACCGGCAGCTACACGATCCTATCGGCGCCCAATCCCAATCAGTATCTCGTGCACGTCCATCCCTCATCCGATGAGATCGGTCGGCTGTTCCATACGCACTGGCCCATTGTTGCGGGCACTGAACCGTTCGCCCGGGCACTTGGCCGGCTGAAGCCACCTCCGAAGAGGCGATGGGAGCGGCGACGCCGAGAACTGCGCGCAGCCTACCAGAAATCTTTAATACCATTCCCTACGCCGGGAGACGTAAAACTAGAAGAGGTGATCACCACCCTTTCAGCCGAACTACCTGACGACGCTATCGTCACAAATGGCGCAGGAAATTACGCCGGCTTCCTTCATCGCTATTTTCAATACAAGGACTACCCTACCCAACTTGCGCCGACGTCAGGATCGATGGGATACGGGCTGCCCGCTGCGATTGCCGCTAAGATCACCCATCCGCATCGTCCCGTGGTTGCACTTGCCGGCGACGGCTGCATGCTCATGACGGGACAAGAGCTAGCGACCGCAGTTCAGCATGCGCTGCCGATCGTACTCATCGTCGCCAACAATGCCATGTACGGCACTATTCGAATGCAGCAGGAGCGCCACTTTCCCGGCAGGGTGGTGGGCACACGCCTCGTCAATCCCGATTTTGCCGTTTTCGCCCGCGCGTTTGGTGCCAAAGGCGAGACAATCTTCGAGACGGCCGCCTTCCTCCCCGCTCTCAAACGGGCACTTTCCGCTCGCGGCCCAACGCTCATTGAACTCAAACTCGATCCCGAAGCCATCACGCCAGACGAGACGCTGGCTCAAATCCGAAATAATCGATAGCCCCAAAGCAACGAGGAAGTAGCGTGACGCGTTCTAAATTGTAAATACTTTATTAAATTCATGATTGTCACATTATCCATTTAACCACTGGCGGTTCGACCAACAGGTTATTATCGGTTAAAAATAATCAACTGTATTGAGTCCCAACAAATAAGCCGCTCGCAAGGGCCCGGTCATGGATGTTCAAGCTAACAGTGCGCACAGCAGGCCCAAATGGGCCCTGGCCCATACCGGGGCGCTCGCCTTGTTCCTGCTGACGGGCATCTTGCTAGTAGCTTCACTCAACACCGAAGGAGGCCAGCGAACTGGTGCCGGAACGGGCGCCGGGATTTTCGCGGGTCCACAGACGATCGCGTCTGAAAGGAAATAGACCTAACGCTTTGAACCTAAATAGTTCTTCTGTCCCACGACTTAATTCTCCCTGACTTTAAGCACTCCCCTTGGGCCCCGGATCTGAAACGAACCGGGGCCTTCCTTTTTTTCGCCGCAGAGCTCTAGTGGACATAGCGTCTCAAGGCAAAGCAACTTGGCGGCA
>JAUVPN010000035.1 GCA_030598645.1 Hyphomicrobium sp.
CTCACCAGTCCGCCGAAGTAGCCGCAGGCCCAGCCCCGCCCCGAAAGACGGCCGAGTTCGCTCTGCGGTACCAACCCCGGCATGATCGCATTGGTGAATACGGCGGTGTATTCGGCCGCAGCTGTCGCGCAAACAAAGGCGAAGAGCACAAGGTAGATCGTTTGCGTGGGCGCGGTGGGTGTTGCGATCCAAAGCGTTGCCATCGCGGTTCCCAGGATAACGGATAACAGCGCGATCCAGGGCTTGCGCCTTCCGCGTCCGTCGGCAAATGCGCCGAGGAATGGACTCCCTACGGCGATCAGCAAGCCTGCGATTGCGGCGGCATAGCCCCACATTGCCTGCCCGCGCGCCCCATCGCCCACGACCGAATTTGCAAAGTAAGGCGCAAACAGAAACGTCAGAATCAACGTGTAGTAGGGCTGCACAGCCCAGTCGAACCCCATCCACGCGACGCGTGCTCGCAAGGGTGCTCGACTCACGGGCTCAGTGCCCTGAGCAGGTGCAGTAATATCCAAGTCAGGTCCCCCCATCAGGCTCGCGGGCGCGATCCCCATAACATGAAAAATACTCCGGCGACCCGTGGGCTTTTGTACATAGCACGGGCAGGTCAATCAGGTGGCCCGAGAGTTCATCGAGACGGCGCCCTGGTCCGGAGAAGTTCTGCACTACTCTCATATCCACCTTGGCTATCGCGAAAATTGCTTCATGGCACTCGGCGGTCGACACGAAGATTGGAATGTCAGTGCGCTTGCCCCGCGAAGCCGTAGAGAGCGTTGGTTAGGTTTGCGATCAGCTAGCCCCCTTGGCGTTTTGCTCATATGTAAGCAAATCTTCGATGCGGCATCCAACCACTGGAATTGCGAGGTCGAATAAAGCCCGGATGAGCAGTGGCATGCGAAGAGCGTTGCTGACGTACCAGTCGTGAGCAACGGCTGCCGTGGGTACGACCATGTCCTTGTACTATCGCAATTTGTTTCGTCGCCCTGGGCGCTGGCTACTAACCCGTTCGACGGCATATTCTCGTTTTCGCTGGGCCGATCGGTCACGACGTCCGGCTTGTCGTGGTCGATCTTCCGCAACGTTGCCATATTCCCGCGGCAAAAGAAGATAGATGGCCGCACAAAACGCCATTTGCCATGAGCCGTCATGGCGGGGGAAGTAGGGGACATGCGTAATTCCATTGCGGTGATGAACACCAAGGGCGGCGTCGGCAAGTCGACGCTTGTCATGGCGGTTGCGGAAACTATGTCGGTGCATCACGGCAAGAACGTGCTAGTGGTCGACAGCGACGCTCAATCGAGTGTCTCTAGCATGCTCATGACGGTTTCAGGTCTATACAAGCTGCAAAGCGAAGCCGCGACGATTGTCGATTACCTGCACATGACGGTGCTTAAGGGTCAGGCTGTCGAGTGGCCAAATTTTATCGTGCGCAACGTATCCGACGTCGAGGACGCGGCAACGGTTTTCCTTTTGCCAAGCGACATGCAGCTCACTCTTTTTGAACGTGAAGTGTCCAAGGAAAGCCTGCATCAGCGTTTGCGTTCCGTTATCGCCGCGCTGTTGAGCGAGGTTCGTAAGGTCTTTGATGTTGTGCTCATCGATTGCCCGCCTGGCCTGTCGATCCTCACCGAAAGCTGGTTGCGCGAAGCTGATTACCACGTCTCTCCGACTAAGGCCGATTATGTATCGGTTTGCGGCCTGGAGGTCTTCCGCCGCTTCAAGTCATTGAATCCCGAGATGGGATTCGCTGAGAACCTTGGCGTTATTATCAACATGAAAGAGTCGAACTCGGCGTCAGATGAAGAGTACCATCGGTGGCTTGCCGACAATCCAGCAAATCACTGCTTCGCCCATGCGATTCCGCGGCTCAATGTGCTGCAGGATGCCGCGCGCTTCCAGTCCCAACAGCGCAGTTATCTCGCGAAGTACCCAGGCCACATTGGCGCCGCGGTGCGCATGCTTACGGAGGAAGTCCTTTCGCGCCTAGACGGAACGGCGAAAGAAACGGCTCCGGCAACTGCCTCAACGGCTGCATAACTTGCACCACAGGCCCAAATGTCATCCAGGCGCGTGATGTCGCAACTTTGGAATGTCGGTTGAGGAATTGGAGCGGGCGATGAGATTCGAACTCACGACCCTCACGTTGGCAACGTGATGCTCTACCCCTGAGCTACGCCCGCATCCATGGGGTTAACAGCGCCTGAAGAGGCGGCGCGGTCACGCCTTATGGCTCAACTGTTCGGCCATTGCAAGCCAGTAGGCGCGCCCGCTCGCAAAGTTCTAGCGTGACTACTTCGTTTGCCGCTAGCAGGCCCGATCAGCTCTTCCCGCCCGTCCCGGCTTTGATGTAGCTCTTAAGCGAACAATTTGAGAAGCCGGCGTCCAAAAAAGTCGATTTGACCTCATTGAGCGCCCCCCTTTTTGAACTGGCGACGCCGGCCGCGCAGCCCTTTTTCGGCTTTGTGCAGCACATGATGGCAAAGTAGTTTTTCATCCCGTTGGTGCTGGCAGCGCGCGAGGAACACGTGTCAGAAACGCGCCTGCAAGCATCGATAGCGAGCCGCTTCGCTTGATCCTTGGACGTCGCCCACACTATGGTCGAAGAATTTTCGTGGTTCGGGGCGATCGCCGCCCATCGTTCCTGCGCTAAGGCAGTGCCGGACAGCAGAGGCAGACCCAATGCCATCGCGACGGCGCACAGCAAGGTCTTGGTAAGCATTTTCTTTCCTAATCTCATGTTGGTCCAAAGTTAGCGCTGCCGCTGTTTGTCATCAAGCGCAGTAACGTGGGAAAAATTCGCGACCCTTTGTGATTTTTGCTAACCTGGTGATATGTACGCTTGGCGATTTAGCGGCGATTGGTTAGGTATGCCATAATCATTGTTAAGAAGTTGCTGTTGAGCTTTAATTGCCTCATGCTCGCAACCCGCCAGGACTTGTTCACCCGCCTTGCCGAGCTCAGTATCACCACACAAACAGTTGATCATGATCCCCTGTTCACGGTTGCAGAAAGCAGCGCAATAGGGCGTCAGCTCCCCGGTGCCCACACCAAAAACCTGTTCCTCAAGGACGATAGCGGTGAACTTTTTCTTATCGTTGCGGGAAGCGATTCTTGCGTGGATCTCAAGGCACTGGCCAAAAAATTGAGCGCTGGTCGTTTCAGCTTTGGTAAGCCAGAGCTGATGATGCAGGCGCTTGGGGTCACGCCGGGATCTGTCACTGCGTTCGCCGTCCTCAACGATCCGGCGCGGCGTGTGCGGATTGTCATTGACGCCGAAGTAATGAAGCATGACAGCGTCAACTGCCATCCGCTGGAAAATACCGCCACTACGAACATTGCGCGTGACGACCTTTTGCGGTTCATTCGCTCTTGCGGCCATGAACCGAGGATTGCCGTGCTCGGTGGGCTCAAGCTCAAACGTGAGGACCCGTAGGGGCCACTCGGCGCCCAGATTTGGTATTTTGGGAACGTGTGTCTCTTGCAGTTCACCGTTGGCATAGCGATTTGTGGGACTTGAGCTAAGACATTGACACCAAGCTCCCCGACAGGGTCGGCTGGAATTAGTCCACCTTTGCGGTGTTGGCAGCGTAGCCCCGCGACGATAAATTGGGTCAATACAACGGCGAGGTGATGCAGATGGATATTGGGGTGCTGAAGGGGGCTGCGGATGCAGAACTCATCAAGAGTTCCAGCACATCGGGATTCGCTAAGGATGTGATCGAAGCCTCGCGTGATGTGCCTGTGCTCGTTGATTTCTGGGCGGCGTGGTGTTCTCCGTGTAAGCAGCTTACCCCACTGCTGGAGAAGATCGTCAGGAGCTACGGCGGCAAGGTCCGCCTAGTGAAGATCAACGTCGATGAGCACCCCGGCATCGCGGGACAGCTTCGTGTGCAATCTTTGCCGACCGTATATGCCTTTCGCGACGGAAGTCCGCTCGATGGCTTTACGGGCGGCCAGCCTGAGAGCGTGATCCGCTCCTTCGTCGAGCGGATCTTGGGCGAGGAAGCCGAAGCTGATATTACCGCCATTCTTGCAAATGCTGAGGAAGCGGTGCAGCACGGCGACGTTCAGACTGCGGCCGGTGCGTTCGCGGCCGTACTGCAGGAAGATCAGCACAACCCTGCCGCGCTCGCCGGTCTTGCACGCTGCTATATTAAGACTGGCGACATTGAGCGCGCCGAGCAGATGATCGCGCTCGTGCCGCCTGACGCGCAAAACGTCGCCGCAGTCACTGGCGTCAAGGCCGCGTTGGGGCTGGCACGCAAGGCTGGCCAGGATGATAATCGGTCCGAACTGGAATCTCGCATAGATACGAACCCCGCAGATCATCAGGCTCGCTATGATTTGTCCGTTGCACTTGCCGCACACGGTCAGAAGGCCGAAGCCGTGGGGCACCTGCTCGATTTGGTGCGCCGCGACCGTGAGTGGAACGAACAGGCGGCACGCAAGCAACTCGTTGAGCTCTTCGATGCGTGGGGCCCTAAGGATCCCGCAACTGTCGAGGGGCGCCGCCGGTTGTCGTCGCTGTTGTTCTCCTAACGCAGTCGAACCCAGAAGGACAATATCCACGTGTCAACGATCGACCGCTACCGGCGTCCAGCGGACCTTTCGCCTTGCATACCGTTGTTTCCATTGCGTGGCGCGATCCTGCTTCCGCGCGCAACGTTGCCGCTCAATGTTTTCGAGCCGCGGTATTTACAAATGCTTGACGACGTGATGGCAGGCGATCGCCTCATTGGCATCATTCAGCCGGCGACCGTTGAGAGCAGTGAGGATGACGATAGTCCGATCGGCCGGTCTGTCAGTCTGCGCAATGTCGGTTGCGTTGGGCGTGTGACGACGTATCAGGAAGTAGAGAATGGGCGACTGGTCATCACGCTAACCGGTGTGGCTCGCTACGATGTTATTGGCGAAGCGAGCACCGACAAGCTAGCTGCCGAAAAGCCCTATCGCCTCGCCAGTGTCAGCTATGATCGCTTCGCCGTGGATCTCAATGAGGGTCTAGGAGAAGAGCAGGTCGATCGAACCAATCTTCTGCGCGTGCTGCGCTCCTATCTTGACGCCAACAAGCTGGAAGCCGACTGGGCCGCTATACAGCGCGCGTCCAGTGAGTTCCTAATTAACGCGCTATGCGTCATGTGTCCCTATGGGCCTGAAGAGAAGCAGGCGCTGCTAGAAGCGGAAGATTTGAAAAGCCGCGCTGAAGTCCTCGTTGCACTGGCAGAGATGGAGCTTGCATCCTCTAGTGGCAGTGGTAGTACGCTCCAATAGAGCTGCAGGAGGACCCTATGAGCAACTCAGCCGAAAAGGGTCCGATAAGCGAACGAGTCGACCCGAAGTTGCTTGAAATTTTGGTGTGCCCACTCACTAAAACAGAATTGCAATATGATGATAAGGCCCAAGAGCTGATTAGCCGTGCTGCTGGTCTCGCCTATCCCATTCGAAATGGCGTCCCTCTTATGGTTGTCGAAGCGGCTCGGGAAATTGACGAGAAACCTCCTGAAACGGTCCGTGTGCCAACACGGTAATTTACATTAACTTTGCTGCTTCAGGATTTAGAAAGCCCACTATGTTTTTTACGACGCTCTGGCATTTGAGGCGTTGTAAGTTACGCCCAACGTCGGCGAACGGTTTTTTTGAGTTCGACGACCATCTGAAGTGGGCACAACGCAGAACGTCTAGTACGCGGCGCGCCAGTTGCGAAATGTCGTGGAAATGCGGGTTACCGAAATCTGGACAAGACTACGAGAACGGATCGTGTCGTATGCATGGTCCGCAGGATCGATGTCACTGCGCTTTGCTGCACTAGGCGCGGTCATCGCCCTTCTCATAGCGTTGTCGTCGGCTCCGACAGCTTTCAGCTCCTTCCACGCCTTTGCCATCGTCGGCGTCGGTCTGGCACTCCTTTCAGTTTATCTCGCGCTGGCGTGGGCAAGCGATGCGGCTGCGGCAGCTACTCAGAGAATCACCAATCACGACGATCACGTTTCCTATCGTTTCGAGCAGCTACGGGACTTGCAGTGGGAGCTAAATGAGAACGAGGCCCGCTATCGTTCTCTGCTCGACGCTCAGGGCGACATGATTCTGCGCCGAGACAGTGCTGGCAATCTAACGTTCGCAAATAGAGCGTTCATGAAAATGCTCGGCGTTACGGCAGAAGACGTACTCGATAAGCCACTCCGGCTGAAGGTTCGCGAAGGTGAAGGCAACGGGCCGCTCAATACGACCGACAATATTCGTTATAAGCGTTTCACTCAACTCCTTGAGACCGCGATCGGCCGGCGCTGGATCGAATGGGAAGAGCAACTGGTTCCCGCCGCTGATGGCTTGGGTTTGGAGGTGCAGAGTATCGGCCGCGATGTATCAGAACAGCGCCAAACGCAAGCCCAGCTTTCAGAGGCTTGCGAACAGGCGGAGGCGGCGAACCGGGCCAAATCGCGATTCTTGGCTGCCATGAGCCACGAGATCCGCACGCCTATGAATGGTATCCTTGGCATGGCGAGTCTCCTGTTGGAAACAAAGCAAACGCAGGAGCAGGAGACTTACACGCATGCAATCGATCAGTCGGCGCGGACCCTGCTTGCGCTCATCGACGAGATTCTCGATTTCTCCAAAATCGAGGCCGGTAAGATTGAGCTCAATGAAGCGCCCTTCGTTCTAGAGACCTGCATCCAGGAGACGGTCGAGCTGCTGGCTCCGAGTGCGCACGAGAAGGGTCTAGAGATAGCCTGGTCCATCGACCCGCAAGTTCCGCGGCTTGTCAGCGGGGACGAAGTACGCGTCCGACAGATTCTACTCAATCTCCTCTCGAACGCAGTAAAGTTCACAGATGTTGGTGGCGTCTGCGTGAGCCTATCCTGCGCAGAGGGTGATGTTGCCGAGTCCTCGGACGACGTCCGCATCGAGATAGCGGTTGAGGACACCGGCATCGGTCTGTCCCAGGAGGATATGAAAGGCTTGTTTGCGGAATTCGAACAGGCCGAGGCTGCCATCCACCGGCGCGATGGAGGAACCGGTCTAGGTTTGGCAATCTCTAAGCAACTGGCACACGCGATGGGTGGTCACATTCGCGTAGTGAGCAGATCTGGGCAGGGCTCAACGTTTACAGCTGATCTGGCGTTGCAGCGAGTGAGATCGAATTCGGACGAAGAGGGCGGCAAAGTTTCTGTTGCCACCGGTCGCGTCCTTCTTGCTTTCGACCGGCCATTCGAACGGCGCAGTCTCGCCTTTGCACTGTCTTCAGCTGGCGTTCCCACGGCTGAGGTCGAATTTGCAAAGGTTGTCTCCGCGCTCGAATTGGCGGCGCGAGACTCCGCACCGTTTGACCGCATTGTTATTGATGGTTCGGTTGGGCCAGCTGCGGCTGCTGAAGCGCTTGCCTTGGCCCGCAAGCTCAATCCCGGATGCAAAGTGCGCGGCATTGTGCTGGTCAACGTTCTGTCGCGTGCACACCTCTGCGACTTTCGCGCTTCGGGCTTTGACGCCTATCTGGTACGCCCCGTGCGGCCCGCCTCCATGATGATGCAGCTGGGTCTGACAAGGCCAGCATCGACAGCATCAGCCCACGCTGCAAACGAGGAGGCTGATCTTGGGTCTGCGGGTCAAGACGCGCCGCGCCGCCGATTGCTACTCGCCGAGGACAACGAGATAAATTCTCTTCTGGCTAAGAAAGTGGTCGAGAAATGCGGTTGCGACTATGTTTCCGTAAGAAATGGTGCTGAGGCAGTGGCAGCTGTGCACGAAACGCTTGACGGGAAAAAATTGCCATTCGATCTCATTCTCATGGACATTTTTATGCCGCAGGTTGACGGCATTGAAGCCACCCGCACGATACGAACGATGTATGCGGACCGCCGGGAGGCGGAAGGCCGCGCGCCCCCGATCATAGCGTTGACTGCGAACGCGTTTGCTGACGAAAAGAAGCGCTACCTCGAGGCCGGGATGGCCGATTATCTTGCAAAGCCATTCGACAAGGCAAGTCTCGAAGCCGTCTTACGGCGGTGGTTGGAGCATAGTTCCGACGACGCTGCGGCCTAGCAGCATACCCCGAGTAGCCACTTCGGCCATCTAAAGTCTGTCACGGAATCGTGGTACGGGCCGATAATCATTGGAAAAGCACTCGATTTTTCGCGTCACCGCACTCGAGAGCGCGACAGTGTAGTATCTAGGGGACGGGGGCGCGCCGCCCAACTTATCGCGGCGGCACAAAAGGGAGACGAAGCATGAGGTTCACTGCGCGGCGTATGGCTAGCCGCTTTGCGAACAGCCGAAAATGGCAAGCAGTGCCGCGTGGTCTCTTGGCGCTCAAGTCTCTTAAGGGTGGGGGGAGCACTCGCGCTTTGATGCGTTGGATCCCGGAAAAAGTATATGGCCGTATCGGTGACCTGGAGGTCAGGCTTGGACGCACACGGCGCGATCTCAAGTTTGCGCAGCGCCTTCGCTATCAAGTCTTTTACGAGGAGATGTCGGCCGTGCCCAACGTCAGGGCTGAAATGCGCCGTCGCGACGAAGATCCCTATGACGCGATTTGCGATCATCTTCTTGTCGTCGACGTCGGGGCTCAGCCCAATGCGGAGGGGTGGAGTGGATTAAAGCGGCAAAAGGTAGTCGGCACCTATCGGGTTTTGCGTCAAGAGATCGCCGAGCGCGGCCTTGGCTTCTATACTCAGAGCGAATATGACATCGCGCCTCTCGTTGCCTCCCGGTCGCCGAGCTACCGCTTCATGGAGCTCGGCCGCTCTTGCGTTCTCGAGCCGTACCGCAATAAGCGCACAGTTGAGCTTCTGTGGCACGGCCTATGGACATATGTGCGCGAACACAAGATTGATGTGATGATCGGTTGCGCGAGTTTTCCTGGCACAGATCCTGATCAGCACGCCATGGCTTTGAGCTTTCTACATCACAACGCGCTGGCACCGCCGGAGTGGTGCTGCCGCGCACATGATCCCCTATATGTGCCGATGGACCGGCTACGGCGTGAGCAGGTGAACGCTAAGACGGCGCTTAAGGCCTTGCCTCCGCTGATCAAAGGCTATCTCAGGCTCGGCGCCTTCATTGGCGACGGTGCAGTGATCGACCGCCAGTTCGGTACGACTGACGTGCTGATCATTCTGCCCGTTGAGAAGATTGATCCGCGCTACTTTGAGCATTTCGGCGCACCCGACGAGGTTAAGAGTCGCATCGCGGTCAATGCCTGAAGCGCGACAGGTCGCCCAACGCTTTCACATAAACGCGTTATGCGGGTGCGGTTCTCCGAACAGGCTGCCATATCCCGCGCTCGTCTACGGTGTCGGGCTCGCCCCGCATTTACTTCAATACTTAGAGCAATGAAATAAGATGAGCTAAGACTCATGGTGTAAGGCAAGGTCCACATCTCGCTAAGGGCAAAACGTTGCTGATAAGGTCTGGAGGCGGATATGGCCGATCAAGAAGCTAAACCCGCCCATACAGTGGCAAACAATGCAGCATCGCGGCTGCCAGCGCCCGACCCCGACTTGACCAAAGGTCTCTCTGCCGGGGAGGCCAACAAGCGCCTAGCCCAGTACGGTCCCAACGCGATCGAAGAAAAGAAGACGACTCTTCTTCAGCGTCTCATTCGCTATTTCTGGGGTCCAATTCCTTGGATGATCGAGGCGGCGGCGATGCTGTCGCTTATCCTGCGAGACTGGAACGACTTCGCCATCATCACCCTAATGCTGCTGATCAATGCTGGTGTCTCTTATTGGCAGGAGAGCAAGGCTGAGGACGCCATAAAGGTACTCAAGAAGCAGCTCGCGCCGGTTGCGCGCGTCTTGCGCGATAGCACATGGCGGACGATTCCCGCACGTGAACTCGTGCCGGGCGACGTCGTTTCGCTCAAGATCGGTGACGTCACGCCGGCAGACCTTAAACTTGCCAGCGGTGACTATCTGAGTACCGATGAATCGGCGCTAACCGGTGAATCACTTCCCGTCGATAAAAAGGTTGGAGACGCGGCCTATGCGGGCTCGATCGTCAAGCTCGGCGCGATGGAAGGCATGGTCACTGCCACAGGCACGAAAACCTACTTCGGACGTACAGCCCAGCTCGTGCAGTCGGCCGAGACGCATTCCCATTTCCAGCGCGCCGTGCTGCGCATCGGCAATTTTCTCATCATGAGCACGATTGCTCTTGTCGTGCTCATCTTGATCGTCTCGATATTTCGCGACGAACCGTTTCTCGAAACGCTGCAGTTCTGCCTCATCCTGACGGTTGCGGCCATTCCGGTGGCGCTTCCGGCCGTCTTGTCCGTCACCATGGCGATTGGGGCAGAACGCATCGCCCGCATGAAGGCAGTTGTCTCGCGCCTTGTTGCCATCGAAGAGCTGGCCGGGATCGATGTCCTTTGTGCCGACAAGACAGGTACGCTCACCAAGAATCAGCTCACCCTCGGCGATCCGATTCCTGCGAGCGGGGAGACTGCTGTTGAGCTGCTCGAGGCTGCCGCGCTGGCGTCCGATCGCGATAACCCCGATGCGATCGATAACGCTGTGATCACCGGCTGGCAAAAGGACGGCGGCAAGGCGCTGTCCGAGCTTGCGAGGTTCACGCCCTTCGACCCTGTCAGCAAACGAACCGAGGCCGAGGTGCAACGTGACGGCAAGACGCTGCGCTACAGCAAGGGTGCGCCGCAGGTCATTTTCGATTTGTGTAAGCTCAGCGTAGGCCAGCGAAAGGCTTATGAGAGTAAAGTGGACGAGCTCGGTACGCAGGGCTACAGGGCCCTCGTCGTTGCAGGAACCGCAAGCGACGGAAAGTGGCGGATTCTCGGGCTGATGCCTCTTTTTGATCCGCCGCGCGATGATGCCGTAGAGACGCTCGCAAAAACTCGCCAAATGGGCGTCGACATCAAGATGGTCACAGGCGACCACGAGGCCATCGCTAAGCAGATTGCTGGCAAACTCGGCTTCGTTGGGCAGATTCTCTCCGCCAACAGCTTATTCGCTCCGGGAGCCACCGATGCGACCGTTCGCGACCAGATCGAGCACGCCGCTGGCGTGGCGCGCGTATTCCCCGAGCACAAATTCAAGATCGTCAAAGCACTTCAGGCAGGGACCGATCACATCGTCGGCATGACTGGGGACGGCGTCAACGATGCGCCTGCCCTTAAACAGGCTGACGTTGGAATCGCGGTGAGCGGCGCCACCGATGCTGCGCGCGCAGCCGCCGACCTTGTTCTCACCGCCCCAGGCATCGGCGTGATTACGCATGCCATCGCCGAAGCTCGTCGCATCTTTGAGCGCATGTCGAGTTACGCGACCTTCCGCATCGCCGAGACGATACGCGTGCTCCTTTTCATGACGCTGGCCATAATCGTCTTCAACTTCTATCCTGTGACCGCGATCATGATCGTATTGCTCGCGATCCTCAACGATCTGCCGATCATGATGATCGCCTTCGACAATGCACCGACCGCGGCGAAGCCTGTGCGCTGGAATATGGCCCGCGTCTTGACCGTGGCCACATCGCTCGGCGTCATGGGTCTCGTGGAGACCTTCCTGCTGTTCTGGTACGTCGATTCAGTTTTGCATCTCGATCGAGAGCTGATCCAGACGATGATATTCCTCAAGCTCCTGGTTGCTGGGCACCTCACGCTCTACGTGACCCGCAGCCAGCGCTGGTTCTTTTCGAGGCCTTGGCCGAGCTGGAAGCTATTTATTACCCTGGAGACCACGCAGGTCGCCGGGACGCTGTTCGCCGTTTACGGGTTGCTTGTCCATCCCATCGGCTGGTTCTACGCACTTGCCATCTGGGCTTATGCCTTAGCCTGGCTCCCGGTTGAGAGCGCTGTCGCGATCGCTGTCCGGCGCCTGTTCGACATGGAATGGGGCTTCCATAAACGCCATTTGACCGGCGTTGAAGGCCATGTGAGCGGTGCAGGCGGTTAGGCTACCGCGCTACCGGCGAGCGCCATAGGCCGCAATTGCTGCCATATTTACGATGTCGGTATCCATAGCGCCGAACAGGCAGATCTGCACGGGATAAGAGAGCCCCACGAGGATCGGCCCTATGATGGTTGCGCCACCAAGCTCCTTAAGCATTTTTGTAGAGATCGATGCGGCATGGAACGCCGGCATGATCAGCACGTTTGCCGTGTCGCTTAAGCGGCAGAAGGGGTAGTGCACCATAAGATCGCGGTTAAGCGCTACGTCGGCTGCCATATCGCCATCGTATTCAAAGTCCACCTGACGATTATCAAGGATTTCAATCGCTTCGCGTACCTGATCTGAACGCTCGCCACGGGGTTGGCCGAAAGTCGAGTAGGCAAGCAGGGCCACACGCGGCTCGATCCCGAAATCGCGTGCCGCAAGAGCGGCCTGTACCGCAATGTCGGCGAGTTCTTCAGAGGTGGGCATAGCGTGCACGCTGGTATCGGCAATGAGAA
>JAUVPN010000119.1 GCA_030598645.1 Hyphomicrobium sp.
AAGATTTCCGCGTTGTCTTCCTCGCGACTGCGGTATTGATGCTCACCGTCCTGCTCATCGGTTGGCTCGCCATCGAACGCGGGACGAAGGAAACCTGACATTAATGCGCCACACGTGACCCGGGCGGTTGGGATAAGGCGGTCGTGCCCGGCCGGAGCGCCTGCGGCCTTACCGCGACAGCTCAGCGGGAGGCGATTGCGCCTGGATGAAGACCGATTTCATCCTCAATGATCGTCATTTACATGGTTTGGATGATCCGATTGTGCGCTGTTCAACACCATTTCCGGGTCGCGCAATGTTTCAAAACTGCATCGAGAGTTGATCGTTATCCTCATTCAATTTCATACATACGCTGGCTGGAGAGGTTATGGTTAACGCCGGGTAGACGGGGGCCGGGGAGGAAACCATGTCTTGCCCAACAGTAGACCTCGAAAAAAAGAAGGTCATTCTGCTGAGTGGATTTGAAAAGACGCGTTCGGCGAACAAGCCTTTCTCCATCAAGGCCAAGAAGGAACTTAAAAAAGCAGCGAAGAGGCACCGCGATGCGGTTGCGTTCGGTTACGTTTTGGGCAAGTGGGTGCCGGCTGCATAAGTCCTAAAGAGTCAAAAGGTGCATCATGGGCGGATGTACGCGAACGTGGCGCCGCTTCCCGAGTGTGGGGCACTCGGGAAGCGAGGTTGTTCATTAGCGCCGTTCTACTTTTCAGCGTAGAACAGATATCCTTGATGCGGACTTCGGGACCGTTCGCTTCTAATCCAAAATGGACATGACCGAAGCGGCGAGCTGGCCGACAAACGCGCGTGACGTACGAGATGCGTAAGAGTTTTGGCTAACGGCTGGCTTCTATTTCGTAGCCCCTTGCGATCGGACGAAACATGCGCCGTTACTCGCTCGGTGTTAGTCCCGTCAGGCGCTTGAATAGCCGTCGAAAGAATGCTGGATCCTCGTAACCGACTTCGGCGCTGATCTCGTCCACGGAGATCTGGGCTGTTTCGAGAAGTCGCTTCGCTTCCTCCACGCGCAGATTCTGTACGTGCGCGATAAGCGTTGAACCCGTAGCGGCCTTGAAACGGCGTTTCAGGCTGCGACTTGGCAAACCTTAGACCTTCTCTACCGCAGTAACGGCGTTCGGCTCGCGGAAGTGCTTGTTGAGCCAATTGGAACAAGCCCGCACTATGGAATCTGCGTGCGGTGCCGCGCGGACAAGGCTGGCGTAGGGCAGTTGTCCTTCGCTATGCCATTTCAACAGGTAGACCTTTGCAACGCGCAAGGCCTCTCCAGGGCTGCAGTGGCGAGAGATGATGTGGATGGCCAAATCATGCCAGGACGTGGTTCCACCCGCTGTCACGATGCGGCCGGACGCATCGGCGAAGTTAAGGGTGGGCTCAGGGCGAAAATCGACATCCGGATAGCTTTGCCGGAAAAGATCCTCATAGGCCCAATGAGAGGTGGCGGTCTTTCCCTTTAACAGTCCTGTCTCGGCAAGCATGATCGCGCCCGAACATGCTGGGTAGATTGTGGAGCCGCGCTGATAGCGCCTGCGGACCCAATCCATCAGCTTCGGGTACCGGCCCTTGATATCCTCGTCCCGCCCCACCCAAAGCTCCGGCAGGATCACAATGTCGGCCTTTGGGTTTGACGCGATAGAGACGTGCGGCGAGACCGGGATGTCGTTCCCGCAGCGGAACGGCTTTGTCGATGGTGAAACGATACGGGTTCGAATGAGAGGCTGCGGCTGCTCGGTGCCGACCAGCGCCTGCCAGATGTTGCCCGCAGCCGAAAGCACGTCGAGCCCGCCGTCTCGGGCACCGCGACGATCAGAGCCTCTATGGGCTGCCGCCGTTTGCTGGCCATTCCCTGTCCTTCCAAAGTTGGCACGAATGAACCGGTTTTGCGACAAACCGATCTTAGCGCAAACGCACCCTTTGCCTAGGGTCTGCCCATGGCCGCGGCCAAGCGGTAACGCGGGGCCGAAACCAAACCCTACGGAAGGACAAGAACGATGGCACTCACACACGACCACGCCGTCATCCATCACAAACGGCGTTAACGTCCCAGAGCTATCGAGGACGATCAGCACACTTCGCCGTCACCCTGAGCTTGGGGCTTTCCAATTTCGCGCGAAGAACAGCTGGCTCGACGGCGGCCACAACTGCTCAACGATCCAGGAGTTTTTTGGACGCGGGAAAGAGGATGATACGCGCGACGATCCGTTCATTTTCGACGCGGACGAGCCTCCCATGCTCCACGGTGGAGACAAGGGCGCTAATCCGGTGCAATTTGTTCTCCACGCGCTAGGTGCCTGCATGACCACGACGATGGTCTATCATGCCGCGTCGCGTGCCATTGAGATTCGAGCCGTTAGCTCCGAGCTTGAAGGCGACATTGATGTGCGCGGCTTCATGGGGCTCTCCGACGACGTCCGCAAGGGTTGCCACGACGTGCGTGTGAAGATGCGGGTGCAAAGCAACGCAAGCCCCGACCAACTTGCACAGCTTGCCAAGTACTCGCCCGTCTACGACATCGTTTCAAATTCTCTGCCTGTTCACGTACACATCGAGACGTTCTAATGGTCGCCCCGCAGATTGGAGCGAGGGGACACCTCGTGGCGAGCTTGTCCCCTCGTTCCGCCGAATGCAGATTTGCAGTTCAGGAAGCGGTGTCGTGAAAGCCCGTCGCATGCCGCTAAGCCCACGCCCTTGATGCACGTCTGCTATACTCGCTTCTGATCTAAAGCGCATCTCGCCATCTTGTATGGGTTAGTCCAACATTGGCACTCCTGGCGCCTCTCAAGAGATGACAAAGAATGAGCGATAGTCGCGGCTTAAAATTGGGGTTAGCTCTTGGCGGCGGTGTCGCGTTGGGCTGGGCTCATATCGGCGTAATCGAAATCCTGCAAGAGAACGGCATTGAGGCCGATGTTGTGGCAGGCACCTCCATCGGCAGCCTTGTGGGGGCCTGCTACGTTTCTGGCAACATGCAGAAGCTGGAGGTTATCGCCCGCTCGATTACGTGGTTTGACATCCTGAAAGCCGCAGACATCAAGCTCTGGACATCTAGGCTCTTGGGGGGCGATCGTATTGCTGAGTTGTTAAGCACGCATCTGGGCAATCTCAAGTTCGAAGATATCGCCAAACCGTTCGGAGTCGTGGTGGCGGATCTGGCGAACGACAAAGAGATCCTTATCCGTTAAGGATCTGTGGTCGAGGCAATCAGAGCCACAATTTCACTACCCGGCATCTTCGAGCCGATCGTTCGAGAGGACTGCACCCTCATAGACGGGGGCGTTAAGAATCCTGTCCCCGTCTCGGCCTGCCGAAAGATACGGGCCGATAAAGTGATTGCGGTCAATGTGACGGGTGACTACGAGGGCATCGCACGAGCAACAGGGGTGGTGCCTGGCAAAGCTTTTGAGGCTGGACCCATTGAGGTCGTCACCGCGGCATTTGGTATGGTGTTAAACGAGCTGACCCGCGCTCGTCTGGTGGAAGACCCTGCCGATCTGCATATAATCCCAAAGATCGGCCACATTCAGCCCCACGCCTTCAATCAAGCGGGCGTATTGATCGAACTCGGTCGCAAGGCGGCGTTGGAATCTTTAGCAAGGCTCAAATCGCTATTGGCACGAGAGTGATCATGATCCACGCCCCCGATTGAACTGACTGCCTATCACCTTGTCCGCCGCCTCGCTTTAGATCACTGCGTGGTTTTGGCGGGCTTCCCGGCCTTAAATGCCTCAACCAATGCCTTGGATTCGGGCCGGAGATTTTCGATGCCGCCATAGGGTTCATCGCGCCCCGGCTCGCGGTCCGGATACTGCTGCTTCCTGCCCATGTGCCGCTTCAGCATCTGCACGAACTTCGCCCCGAAACCAACGCCGTACTGAATCGCATCCTGCGGCCGGTCCTCGCGCGGGTTCTTGTAGAGATCGAAGATCGGCGCGGCGATCGGGTTCGCCCCTGGGGGCGGCAAGTGCATCTTGTACTGCTGCTTCACGATCGACTTCAGGGCCGGGCCCTCATAGATAAAGACGTGGTCGCGGCGGCCGTGGGTTTCGCCCAGCAGCATCAACGGCGTTTGGTCGACACCGTCGATCAGACGGTCGCGCGGAATATATTTGTCCGCCCCGGCGATGCGTGCGAACGTGGTGAAAAGATCGGAAACGTGGATGATGTCCTGCACACGCGATCCGGGCTCAAGAACGCCGGGCCACCGAATGTAAGCGTTGACGCGCACGCCGCCTTCAAGATGCTGAGCCTTGCCACCGCGATAGATCCGGTCGGATTGGCCGCTGCGGTCGACGTATTGCATGAACGGGCCATTATCGCCCATCACCATCGCGATGGTGTTGTCCGCAATGCCAAGCCGGTCGATCTCGTCCAGGATCTCACCGATCCAGCTGTCGACCTTGACAATCGATTCCGCGACCGGACCGCCGTTCAACGTCTTGGCTTGCTTAATGTCGGTGCGGGTGAAGCTCAGCGGGTGTTGCGGCCAGTACTGCAGGAAGAAGGGCTTGTCGCCCTTTGCGAGACGTCTCAGCTGCTTAAGCACGCCGTTCTTGTAGCCTTCCTCCATCCGATTGTAGTGATCCTGAGTCCAGATCTCTCCGGCCTCGAAGTTGACCTCACGGGCAGGCCCGCCCTTGTTCGCGACGATGCCGAACACCATCGCGGACGGGTTGGTGCGGAAGGTTTTGTCGAGCTCGAACGTGTCCGCCCGCTGGTTAGGCAAGCTGCCAGTCGACAGCCCCTCCAGCTCCGCCGTCGCGTTCATGATCGCCATCTGGCCTTGCTGATGGACGGGATGCTCGGCGTAGTCGAAGCCCTGGTTGTGAGCAAAGGACTCCTCGATATCGCCGAGATGCCACTTGCCCATATGAACGGTTTCGTATCCGGCCTTGCTTAGAACCTCGGCGAGCGTGACCTCCCAGGCGGCGAGCCCTTCGCCTTCGACAATGGACTTGGCTTCGTTAAACCCCGTACGAACTGGATGTCGTCCGGTCATCATGGCGACGCGCGTGGGCGTGCAGGAGGGCTCGGTATACATGCGCATGAAGGACAGGCCTTCGTCTGCTAACTTCGAAATCCGCGGCGTGCTGTAGCCGCGGATGACATCGAGATTAGCCATGCCGATCTCACCGAACCCCAAATCGTCGAGCAGGATGTAGACAATGTTGGGTGGCTTACCGCCGTTCTTTGCGCGAATTTCGGCGAGTTTGGCGTCAATTTCGGCGTCTTCGTTGGCCCACTGCTGGCCGTGCTGAGCCGCGATGATGTAGAGCTCGGCGTCTTGAATTATGGGCTCTTCTGCAGCCACGGGTGCAGCGGTTCCAAGCACCAGCGCAGATGCCATTCCACAGATCGCCGCTAGGTACAGGGGCGTATGAGATCGACCGCCTAACATGTCTGCCTCGCTCATCAATGATGAGAGGTGCATGCCTTCTCTGTTGTCCGGCCCTCCTTATCACGACGTGATGACGCGCAACATTAAGCTTTTGTCAGTCGAGGAAGACGCCCGGATTGGGTACGTTAGACTCCACGCCGAATTCCATTGCGCCTAACCCATGGCGACACGGGCAGATCCCGGTGCACGCTTGGTGCGATCGAGGTAGAGGGTGACAATCGCTAATATGATCCAGCCGCCGTTAAACAAGAGACCGCCAACTAGCATCCACTCACCCGGAATCGGCCCTACAGCGGCGCGCTGAAAAAGTTCGGCAAAGCTTGTGATCGGTTCCGGGTGAATTGCTATCTTTCCGTAGTAGGCGAGCGCCTGAATACCGAGGATCCAGACGTAGTTTCGGCGCAACCGCCGTCCGATGGCGCGCGCCAGACTGATGTGATGGCGCGGGTTGCAATAGTCCTCTGCGAGTATTTGAGGCCAGCCGCTGCCAGCCCTTACGCCCTCACCGCGCAGCATGGGGGCATAAAAGTAGGTCTCCATCCAACGCGCCCGGGCGCGCCAGACATTGAAGTAGCGGTAGCGCCGCGCCTCGAAGACCAAAAACACAACGATGAGAATGCCAACGAGAACCAGCGGCAGGGGCGAGGCGTCTGTGCTGGAGAAGGTTACCGAGACGGCAATGCCTAACGCCACGACAGCCCAGTTGGTCGTATTATCGAGGCGCGTACGCCAGATTGTGCTGCGGTACACCTCGCCGCGATAAAGATGGGCAAGTGCGCCGATCTCAGCAGCGTTGAACTCGTGCTGGGGCGATGCTGGTCTGGCCGCTTCAACGGCCATCGTTGCCTCCGATGGATTAGGCGGACAAGCATGATACTGCCATTTACCGAGGAAATCCCCTTGATTTCGAAACTTTGATGAGTAGGGAACCAGGTCCAGGCCACTGGGTAACGCGGCCGAGGTTCGATTCTACGCCAGGCGGGACCTTTGCTTTGCAGACCCACAAACTAGCGCGGCACTCTAAAGCACTGGTTTTCTGTTCACGTCAGGCCAGCCTCAGGACCATGGCCGTCGCTTCATGCTTGCCCAATATAAAGGACCGATTAATCTCTGGTCCCGATGCAGTTTCGAATGCTCAACAACGGCAAGCGCATGATGATGATGATCCGCGGCGCCCTAGCGGCTGCCTGCCTTCTGGGACTCTACAACCAGGTGACGGCTGACGAGACAGCCGCGAATTCGACGACTTCAACACAGGAGAAAGCGACGACCAAGTCGCGCCCCAGCGTCGTCGTCACCATAGTTACCACCCGCGACGTATCACGGCGTCAGATCTATGTTGGCCGTGTCCAAGCCATCAATACGGTTCAGCTTACAGCGCGCGTTGAGGGTTTTCTTGAACAACGCGACTTCACGGAGGGCAGCTACGTCAAGAAGGAGCAGGTGCTGTTTCTCATTGAGCAAGCTTCCTACAAGGCAGCCGTCGAGCAGGGCGAGGCGGACGTGGAAGGAAATCAAGCCCAGCTGAAGAATGATCAGATCGAGTATGAGCGCAATAAGAAGCTGGCAGAAACCAACGACGTGACGCAGGCCACGCTCGACTCCTCAATCGCCACCCGCGATTCCGCCAAAGCGAACGTGAAGAAGGCAAATGCGGCACTGGCCACGTCGAAGCTCAATCTCAGCTACACCGAAGTTAGAAGCCCCATCGACGGGCGCATCAGCGCGGCAAACGTGGATGTTGGCAATCTTGTGGGCCCGAGCGCCGGGACGCTGGCGACCGTTGTCAGCATGGATCCCATCTACGTCGTCTTCTATGTGGCCGAAAGAGATCTCATCGAGGCGCGCAAGGCCGGGCTAGTGAAGGGAGCAAAGGTCGCCCTCACCCCCTATCTGCAACTGGCCGACGGCAGTACCTACACGCACCCTGGCAAGCTCGATTATCTCGGCATTCAGGTTGAGCAGACGACTGATACGATCGAGGTACGCGCCGTCTTCCCCAACCCTGATCATGTTCTCATCCCGGGCCAGTTCGTGAACGTGACGGTGAAGACAGACAAGAAGAAGACAGCACTCGTGGTGCCGCAAGTCGCGCTTCAACAGGACCAGAGCGGCTATTTCGTTCTTGTGGTCGACAAGAACGATAAGGTCGTGAAGCGGGCCGTGAAGCTCGGCCAGCAGGTAGATAGCGACTGGGTGGTCACGGAAGGATTGACCAAGGGCGAGCGCGTCATCGTTAGCGGGGTTCAGAAGGTCACTCCCGGTTTGCTCGTCAATGCCGTCGATCAGAAGGCCTAAGCGGTGCTGAGCGAATTCTTCATTGACCGGCCCAAGTTCGCGTTCGTTATTTCGATCGTCATAACGATGGTGGGCGGGCTCGGAATCTACTTTATTCCCGTGGCCGAATATCCCGACATCGCGCCGCCCCAGGTGGTCGTAACCGCCCAGTATCCCGGC
>JAUVPN010000163.1 GCA_030598645.1 Hyphomicrobium sp.
GGGCCTCCAAGGCCTGTAGCAGTTTGGTCTTCTCCGCCATGTCGGGGAGTTGTGTCAGGCTCCGCTCGATGGTTGCTCCGGCGGCAAAGAAGCGTTCGCGGATCGGCTGGATCAAGACCGGGTCTGAGGCGTTGGCGGCCTCGGCCAACAGGCCAGCCGCAAGGTTCGCCTCAGCATTGACGGTCAGGAGCAGATGGATCGTGCCAATGCCACCCTCGACCAAGCCGGTGATTGCTTTCTTGCTTTGCGTTGTGATCTTTTCTGCGTTGATGACGAGCTCGAAGGTCGCGTCATCAACCATTGGGGTGAGGGTGCCGAGTAGCGCTCCATGGGTTGACTTGAGAGCATCGGCCATGCGCTTCCGTCTCACTTGAAGTGATTCGCGCGCCGATGCGATGGCACGCAGTTCGCGCTCGCGCACATCAAAGATGTTGTCACTGCCCGAACCAAGCACGAGGAGGGCCTCCAAGGCCTGTAGCAGTTTGGTCTTCTCCGCCATGTCGGGGAGTTGTGTCAGGCTCCGCTCGATGGTTCCTTCGGCGGCAAAGAAGCGTTCGCGGATCGGCTGGATCAAGACCGGGTCTGAGGCGTTGGCAGCCTCGGCCAGCAGGCCGGCAGCCAGGTTCGCCTCAGCATTGACGGTCAGGAGCAGATGGATAGTGCCAATGCCATCCTCGACCAAGCTGGTAATTGCCTTGGTGCTCTGGGCCGTTAAGTTCTCTCCGCTGATGACCAGGTCGAAGACCGCGTCATCCACCAATGGCTCCAGAACTTCGGAGAATTGACCATGCGCTGCGGCCATCCCCTTCGATGCGATCTCCCGCTGACTCTTGAGGTGTAGCCGTTTCCTAACGGCCTCATTGAGCGCGCCTAGGCGTTTGGTGATGTCCGCTTGGATCGCCGTCAGGTCTTCGACCGTTTTCAGCTCGATTCCTGTGGATTTCAAGTTATGCATCAGACTGGCGAGCTCCTCCGAACGCTGCTCAAGCCTGGTCTGGGCCGAGATACGCTCCTCCTGATCAATGCTCGCCACGAGCGCCGGTGCCGTCGATACTATCTCCGCACTTTTCTCGGCAAGACGCAGCGAGATCACCATGGCCGGAACGCTCTCGGTAGTGATTCGGTCAACGGACCGCTCTATTGTCACGAAGGCATACCAAGCAATCACAGCGGCCAAGATCGTGAACCCAGCCATGGCGCAAAAAGCCAAGAATAACTTGGCCTTAATGCCAAGCATCGAATGATCTTGGCCGCTCTTCAGCGTGTTTCTTCCCTCGCGAAATGCCAGGTTAGTTGCGCTCTGAGGGCGAGCTGTCTTCATTGAGTCTGATGTCATGACGCTTCATCTGACGAACTCATTGCTCGAGACGATCGACGGCCTTGAAGCGGCCATCGGGCTGGATGACTGTCAGGAAAACTTGATCCATTCCCTGATTGTCTTCGGCGCCGTAGATCAGGGTCACGCCGTCAAGATCAAAAGTGCGGACCTCGGCGATCTTGTTGAGAAATCCTTCGCGTGTAACAGCCGCCCCTAGCTCACCGAACACGCGTATGACCAGTCGACCGACGGTGTAGCCTTCGAGCGACACGAAACCGACCTCGGCGTCCGGATTGACAGCCCTCAAGGCTTCCTTGTATCGGGCTACGAGAGGAACACTTTCATCTTCGGGGAATGGTACAACCTGCGTGACGATGACACCCTGTCGGGCATCACCAAGCTCTTTTGCGAGAGCCTTGCTCCCGACAAATGACACGTTCAGAAATTTGGCTCGAATTCCGACTTTTCTTGCCAGCTTAATGAATTCGGCACAGGGCTTGTACGCGCCGATCATGATTACCGCCTCGGGATTTCCTTTACGAATCGCGAGCACGGCTCTCTTCACCGCAGTTGTGTTACGCTTGTAGGTACCCTCGGCGACCAACTCCATGTTCCGTCTTTCCAGGGCTCTCTTGACGCCGCTTAGTCCAGCCCGGCCGTATGAATCGTCCTGGTAAAGAATAGCGATTCGAGATACGCCGAGATCCGTGACCAAATGCTCCACCATGGCCTCTGTCTCTTGAAAGTAGGAGGCTCGGACGTTGATCACGGTGCGCTTGTAGGGACTGCGCAAAAACTCAGCGCCTGTGAAGGGTCCGATGAAGGGTACACCCGCATCCGAAGCGATTGGCTGGGCGGCCTTAGAAGTGGGCGTGCCGACTTCGCCAATCAATGCGAAGACTTTATCCTCTAGTAGCAGTTTCTGGGTATTTTCGATTGCCTTGTTGGGTTCGTAACCATCGTTATAGCTTATGAGTTCCAATTTGCGACCGTTCACCCCCCCTTTAGCATTCACTTCTTCGAAAGCGGCGAGGATTCCTTGGCGCATCCCGAGACCGAGAGCCGCGGCCGGTCCCTTGAAGGCGGCGGACTGACCGAGCACGATCTTGTCTTCAAACACACCTGGTTCCGCACGGGCAAACGTAGTTAGATGCAGTATGAATAGAGTACTGGCTATCGCGGCGATCATGTGAAAGCTGGATTTGAGCATCGCCTTTCCTCCCGCATTTGCTATACGTCCCTATAGTGGCTCGACGACTGGCTCGTTCGTGCCGGCGTCGGGGAAGGACACATTTTGAAAATTGGCAATCTCGCCCATGACGCTGTCTCTGTTTGGCTGGGAGGTGCATTTGTGGCTTCGCGCGAGCGTGGCACATTTGTCAGTAACCATAAGTCGGTGGCAACTACTGGCCTAGGTGGGCGAATGCTTGTTAGCCGACGCTGCACCCTCCAGTTCCACTTCGCTTACTATAGGGGAAATGCCTCTTGCGGTCCATTTTTGCGGTCCACGTGGTCTTGCAAATCACGTCGAATTGGAATGAACCGGAGGAGGTGCCGTCATCGGTGCGTTACCGTACCCGCGCAGTCTGCCAGCGCAACACAACGGTAAGCGGGCATCGATTATAGGTGGTTTGGTGATCTGCTCTGACTTCCGCTAATGGCACAAAGCAGACGTTCCAGCCTATGTGGATTTATGTCCGCTATTGGGGGTAAAGCGGACGTTGTGCGGATAGGTGATTTATGTCCGCTTCTGACCCGATTTGACCATTATTATTGCTGGTGGTGCCGATTGTGATGCTTACATTGATGTATGGAGCTAATTCAGTTCATTCTATTCGTGTATGATGACCGGGACGAATAAGCTGAAGGCGCCTGTGGTGCTATTTACTCCACCTACTGTCGATGCCCCTACACGCCCCCTGGGTGTTCTAAAGAGCCTTAAAGCCGTTCGTAAAAACACGCTAAGCGTGATTCCATTGATCGCTTACTCTCAACCAATTGTCTCGGGTGTTACAGGTCTCGGACGATGGCACATGGTGCAAGGCCCAGACGGCTTGAGACGCATCTTTCTCGATAATGTCGAGAACTATCCGAAATCTGAGGTCATGATCCGGATGCTGCGCTCGGCTGTAGGTGAGAGCCTATTTACCTCTGAAGGTGCGGATTGGCGATGGCAACGCCGAGCCATCGCACCTGTTTTCGCGATGCGTAACGTCCGCTCGCTTGCGCCTTTGATGACACAGACCGCGGAACGCGCCGCAGCACGGATCGCGGTGCAGTCTAATCCTGTTGAGATCGTCCGCGAAATGCTCTCGGCAACCTTTGACGTTATCTGCGAGGTTGCGCTTTCAGGACGGGAACATTTCGATGCCGAGGAATATGGCGCTGCGATCAGCCGTTACTTTGTGACCGTCGGGCGCGCATCCTTGCTCGACTTTCTTGATGTGCCGCATTGGATACCGCGTCCCGGTGAGATACTAGGCCGCGGCGCGGTTCGCACCATGCATCGTATGGTGACACGCGCAATTGAGGAGCGACGACTTAGTGGGGCTAGCGAATCTGAGGATCTTCTCGACTACATGCTCAAGGCTGAGGATGCTATTAGCGGGCGTCGGATGACACCCACTGATCTTTTGCACAACATGCAGTTCTTCATTGTTGCCGGACATGAGACAACCGCGCTCGCCCTAGCCTGGTCGTTATTCCTACTCTCAAATGACGAAACCCTACAAGCTCGTGCCCGTGAAGAAGCGCGCGCTGCTTTGGGCGAGCGGGCCGCAGGCGCGGACGATCTGGCGCGCGCTCCTTACGTCGAGCAAGTCTTACAAGAGACGATGCGCCTCTACCCGCCCGTGGGGCTTTTGGCGCGAAATGTTTTGGCGCAGGACACGCTTTATGATCGCGATATTCGTCCACGAGACACAGTGTTCCTGAATATATATGCGCTTCATCGCAACGAGCTCTGGTGGGATCACCCCAATGCATTCGATCCCGAAAACTTCATGTCTGACAAAGTTGAAGCGCGCGATCGCTTCCAGTACTTACCTTTTGGCGCAGGCCCGCGAATCTGCGTTGGGGCTAACTTCGCAATGATGCAAGCGCAGATCATTCTTATGACGCTGCTTGCGCGCTTTAAATTCTCGCCCTCAGGTCCACTACCCACTCCGGTCATGCATATGACGATACGACCCGAGCCAGGGATCACGCTAAAGGCAATTCCCATTTAGGCTCATATCAGGGTTCTCATCAGACTTCTTGATGAATGTGCAGAATGTCCGCTTTCGGGGGTAAAGCAGACTCTGATTGAGGTGGTGATTTATGTCTGCTTTTGACCCAAAACGGACATCAGCCACCCGCCGCAAAGCGAGGCTCTCCAGCCTGATCTGACCAATGCTTGTGGCAGTCTGCACACTCCACAAGGCCGACCACGTAGAGAAGCTGACTTTGACATCTTATCGACAGTTTATTCACAGGCGCTGTGCATAAGGCTGGACACGCATGACTATGGGGTGTCGAATTCATTATCCAACCTTGACATGAGAAAACCTGCTGCAGGTTCACGGTTCAGGGGACCTGACCCTAGTTTGGTCATTGTAAGAGTGAATTGGTTTGAGCCTCCTAGTGAGGTTTTTTAGTTTGGTCACCCATTTTCATGCGTCAGTTAATAGATGAAATTGAGAAATTCTCCCAAATGATCATTTGGGAAGGGGTCGTTATCAACGGCGACGTTAAATCTGATGGTTCTCTCATAGTTGAGGGTGAAGTCAACGGGACCATAAGTTGTCCCGACATTACTGTTTGTCCATCCGGCAGCATTGAGGGCGACATCGTCGGGGGGAACGTCGTCATTGAAGGGCACCTAAAAGGAAATATCGAAGCTCAAAGCATCTCGATTGTGAGACATGGTATCGTGAGAGGCGATATCACCTCTCAATTATTGTCAATTGAACACGGTGCGCTCTTTGATGGAACGGTGCGAAAACTTGCGGACCAGACCAAAAAAAACCTGCCTAGCATCACCGTTAGGACAGCGGCCTGATAAAAATCTGCTCTTTTAGCTTGAGACATCAAACAGAGGCGCTCGCACGTCCGCTTTGGACCAGGGTCAGGACCCATTAATCTTAGCGTCCGCCTGGGCCGTTATGAGCGGAAAACGGCCGTGTTGGCTGCACATTCGCATGTTGGCATCATGGTGCCGGGAACGGAAGTCACTGAACACACTGGCCGCTGCCCATGTGTTGTCCCTACAAGGCAGAGGCTTTACGATCTAGAAGGTTGGCGTCGCTCCCTCAAGAGGTGCAAAATGTAGAGCGGCAAAATTGCGACAAACGGAGTGGCCCTTTGCCCAAATTAAACACTGACGGCCTTGTATACGCCTTCGGCTACAGCCCCGCTGCAGTGGGAATGATGGAGAGCCGTACCGCTGAAGCGAACGCCGACTTTTTTCTGCCTCATCTATCCAAGGGAATGAACATCGTAGATATAGGATGCGGTCCTGGATCAATCACGGTCGGTCTGGCTGAGGCGGTCAATCCGGGTACCGCGACGGGAATCGACATAGAGCCTTCCCAAGTCTCGCTCGCGCGAGAACGAGCGGCAGAAATGAAGCTGCCTAACTGCCGGTTTGAGGTCGGAAGCGTGTTTGAACTCCCTATCCCGGACAACAGCGTTGATGCGGTTTTCGGACACACGATCCTGATGCAGTTTCAAAATCCGGAGCCGGTCCTTGATGAAGTGAAGCGAATATTGCGCCCCGGCGGGCTTGTCGGTTTTCGGGAAATCGATTTTGGAGCCAGCCTACACAGCTCCGAAGACGATGCGATACGGGTGGTTATGTCGTTGTTGAGGAGGTCTATCCTCGAAAATGATGGCAACCCGGATATTGGTCGACGACTTCCCGCTCTTGTGTCACAGGCTGGCTTCGAAGTAATCAGCGCAAAGCCGACCTATGCATGCTCATCAACAGCTCCTGAAAGGATTGGCATGTACAATGTGATGAAGAGCCTTTGGGAGCAGGCGGTTTTTGTCGCAGAAGCCGAGTCTGCTGGCTGGCTTACGGCTGAAGAACGCTCAGCACTGCCCGACAGACTTGCAGAGGAGGCAAACGATCCGGGCCGCCTAACTGGTAC
>JAUVPN010000217.1 GCA_030598645.1 Hyphomicrobium sp.
GAAGCGACACGAGTTCCCAAGTTAGGATCCGGCGCGATCCGTTCTTTGGCCTTCGATGTCCGCTTTAACCCCGAAAGCGGACATTCTCAGACGCCGCGGCGATGTCCGCTAAGTGCCAAAAGCGGACATGCAGTCGAGAGGGGGATCGAACAATGATCTGCACGGCGCGTTTATGCAGCATTGTCTAACTCTTGGAACGGCGTGAACTTGACCCAGAAATCTTCTTTAGGATTTGGGTCAGGCGCCGCTTCGATCAACGCTGCATTGGTCTCTGCTAACGGTGCGCCAATGGCGCGCACCCATTCTCCGAGAATAGGTGCGAAGTAGGTAGCTTCAAAGAAGGCTATTTCTCCCCGCCCCCATCTTGCATCGCTTTGCACGGCCTTGTTGAGGCGGTGTACGCCTTCGCCTTCTTTTATGTAGGATTCTGGATTCCTCATTACGTCGTCAGGGTCAATGCCTGCGGCTTCTGCAAGGCCCTTTGAGATAACGAGTGGCTTTAGGAAGTTGTCGCGCTGGCACATGTATTTGAAGGTGGGTGCTGCTGCGATATAGGCGCGCGAGTGGCTTGGCTCGGCGGTGACGATGATCTTGCGGATCTCATCAAGGTTAGCGGGACTCGGCACGAGTTTTGATGTTTCCCAGCGTGAGATGGTTGCCGGATCGACGCCCATGTGAAAGGCAAAATCGCCTTGCGTCTCCCCTCGTATGAGGCGGGCGCGGCGAACCATGAACGGAATTGGATTGGACATGGCTGACTCGACAGAACGATAACCGCACCGACGTTAGCGGGTGCAGGCGCCCGCGTGAACTCGTATTTCATCTCAAAATAATGTTACGCCCTGCCGGGATCACTCCCGGCGGGCCTTTTTTGGTACTTCCGCCTACACCAGCCAGGGCAGCTCTGGCTCTGTCGATGTCCGCTTTGGGTCAGAAGCAGACATTTGAGCTTGCGGCAGCGATGTCCGCTTTACCCCCGAAAGCGGACATTCTCCGAGGCCACATCCATGTCCGCTAAGTGCCAAAAGCGGACATCGGCCTTCGATCCAAATAGGAGTGGCGAATTCAATCTCGCCTACCTGCCTTACTTCCCGAATGACCGAGCGATGGCGTCCATCCCCGCCCATCCCAGGGCTATGTTCTCTTTGTCGGCGCTGACCGGAAGCGAGGAGAATTTTACGATTGCGACCCGCGTTTTCGGATTGATCCAAATGTGCTGGCCATTGACGCCAACAGCGAAGAAAGATCCCTGATCATCCTTCGTGACGTACCATTGGTTGCGATAGAATCCATCGGGCCAGGTCTCAGCATAGCTCGTTGGTTTCCAGGCTGAGTTCATTCCATTGAATCGAATGTCGGTAATCCAACCAGGCGACACAATTTGCTGGCCGTTATAGTAGCCGTCATCCAGCACCATTTGCGAGAAGCGAGCGAGATCGCGGAGCGTGATGACAAACCCGCCGTTTGCAACAGCCGAGCCTTTGTAATCAACACTGACTTGCGCGTCGTGTTCTGCACCAAGCTTGGACCACATCACCTCGCTCATGAAATCGACAAAGCGTTGATTTGAGGCCCTTTCGATCAGCCATCCCACAACGTCCGTATTAATTGACGCATAATGGAATTTCTCACCATGCGGGCGCTCGTCCTTTTGGGTGGTTTGAGCAAAGGCATAAAGTCCGTCTTGCGCCAACTTCGATTGTGGTCCACGCCACGCAGTCGCGATTTCATGCGAAATGACCTGAGCTTTCGGGTCGGCGTAATCCTCACTCCAGACAATCGACGTCGTCATGTCGAGGACCTCACGCACAGTCGCGTCCGCAAAGCCTGGGCTGTTTTTTAGTTCGGGTATGTAGTCGATTACTTTGCGAGTGGGGTTTAATCTTCCGTCGTTGACAAGGATTCCTGCCAAGGTGCCGGTGACCGATTTGGATACCGACATGAGCAAATGCCGCGTTCCCGGAGTCATTCCGTTGAAGTACTTCTCGAATACGATCTTGCCTTGATGCAAAACGATGAAGCCGTCCGTGTAGGTTGTCTCCATCATCTTATTGACGGTCATCTCTTTACCGTCCGGAGTTTCGAAGACCAGCTCCGAAATGTTTGCGGGTGCGCGTTCGAGAACCGAGGCAGAACCAGAACCGCGACTTATGTTGGCTGTCGGGATAATTTCGCTGATGTGCTGAAACGCCCAGCGGTTATCAGGCCCTTTGTCCCACTTAGATAAGTCAATCAATTGCTTCGGTGGAAAGCCTTGCATGATGCCCATCTCGGCAGCAGTTTTCGGACGATCCTCGGCCGTTGCGGATGACTGTGACAAGGTGAGAGCCATCGCGACAACTCCCAATATTATAAACTTCATCGTCTTCTCCGGGGATAGTCATTAGGCGACGGCCAGAGCCCTTTAGAGCACCGGCCATTGAAGTCTAACTGGGCTTGGATCGATCCTGCTGACAAGCCGATCTTTGGTAGGAAGAAGCGGTTCAGACAGAATGAGTTAATGTCCGCTTTGGGTCAAAGGCAGACATTTGGGTATGCGTCACAGATGTCCACTTTACCCCCGAAAGCGGACATTCTCAGTGGCGGCGTCAATGTCCGCTAAGTGCGAAAAGCGGACATCGTGCAACACCATTGAGCGTTGATTCTTAGGTGCGAGAGGAGAGCTTTGGAATCGCCTGAGGCTTCGGGAAGAGCACTTATAGGCAATGACAGTAACCAGGACTCTGAAATGCCCCCTGCTGACTCACACAGACTCATAAACGGCCAGATCGCTTTCCCGTGGGGCCGCACGGACTCAAGAACCCGAGCGGCCGACTACGGGCTTCCTGAGGCTCTTTGCGAGAACAGGTCTGTGGTGATGCAACTTGGCTAACAAGCTTCTTGATGCGAAGGGGACCAGCGCCAACGCATACTCCACTACCTCGTCACCCGCTCTCGTCGACGTATGACCCGATCATGCCCGCGTTCATATACATCAATTTAATCAGGAAGATAAATTCATTTTTTACCATGCGCGATTAATTTCTGTTCGCATGGGTCATCATCGCACTGCGCGATCCGGCTTGAGGAAAGTTCAATGACGGCGCCATGTGATTGTGCCTGCAGTGAAGCCCGCGCCAAAGTGGAGGCGGTGGTTATCTCCTTGCGCGTGATGCGAGCAGGTCTGGAGGCTCTTGAAGTACAAATCGACCAGATGCTAGCGACAGCCGAAACCGAGCTGAAGCAAGCAAGTAAGCGGGCGTGCCCTGAAAATCCGGTGCTGCCGGCCCCGGCCGTGGAGAGAGCGCCTCAAGGATCGACGGAGGCGGGCATCGCAATCCACTATATGGCGGCATCCCAAGGTCTTGTTGATCCCGCTGTCGCCGAAACGGCAGATTGCCCGCCAGACGTTGGTGTGGAGTGCGCCAACGAAACGCCGATCTTCTTTGAGCAGAAGACGGCCTTGCTTGCGGATAGCGGCACCAACTCGCATATACCGGGCACTGCTGACGTCTCCGACGAGGAACGCGCGGGCGAAGATCCGAGGTCGACTGGAGCAGCCGGGGAGCCCGCACCTAAAGGATTGGCAGAAGCGGGAGTCCAAAGCCACAACGTAACGCTATCCGAGCGCCTTGTTGATCTTGCTGTCGCCGAGACGGCAAATTGCCCGCCAGACGTCAGTGCACAGGACACCAACGAAACGCCGATCTTCTTTGAGCAGAAGACGGCCTTGCTTGCGGATAGCGGCACCAACTCGCATATACCGGCCACTGCTGACGTCTCCGACGAGGGGCGCGCGGGCGAAGATCCGAGGTCGACTGGAGGAGCCGGGGTCATGGACTGTCTGTTGACGTCTTGCAACGACGAGACAGAGACCGAGTCACAGCTGGAGCCCCTTGACGAAAACATTGACGATCACAACGTCGAGCCACAATCCAGCGAGGGGGCTGCGCTGCCGGCTGCCGGAGACAATGTTGAATCAATTAGCCGCAGAAGCAACGTCCTTGCTTTGGCAACTAGGCGGCGCCGGATGTTCAGAAAGGTCGCGGCATCGATTGCGGGTTCGCTAGTGTTCCTTGGAATTCTCGTCGCAACCATGTCCACGCTGGATGGGCTTACCAGCCTCGCGCGCGCCACAGGCCTCCGCTAGCACCAAAGCTGGGCGTGATTCCAACGGCCCTCCGGTTTGCGCAGAAGCCTCTTTCGCCTGCTCATGGAGCTAGCGCGCCAAACTGCCCGTTCCTGAGTCACGCAGACTCATACGCGGCCAGATCGCTTCCCCGCGTGACAAGGGACTCTAGAAACAAAGCGGCCGTCTACGGGCTTCTAAGGGGCGCTATCAGCGCCCACCGTTTGACCGTCCAACGTATCGCTTCTTTGAAGAGCATACTTTGTTGGAGAGATAATGCTGGCCCCGATTGCGATTTCATCGCGGCCAGCCCCGGCATGCACGTGCCCGGCATGCACGTGCGATGGGAATTATTTCACCAAGTCCGCCTGCCGGTCGCGAAGCCTGGCGCGTCAAACGCCGCAAGATCGAGGCCTAACGGGATCTACTGGTTTACAGGGCCATCTCGCGTTCAGCGTTATCCTTAGGCGCGATGTGCCATATCGCCCGATGCGTTACACAATCGGCGAGCGCAGGCAGGTTTGAGGTAGGAACACACATCCGAATGACATTCCGGGGAGCAATTGGACGTGATAGCGATAGTCGAGCTGTCATCGCGAGAGACCCAAGAGGGGGCGACAATGTCTGTGCCCCTTCGCTCTAATGTCTGTTTTTGACCCAAAGCGGACATCGGCACCGGCGGTCACGCTGCCCTGAGAGCGAGCCGGTCCTTGTCAACCCTGATGCCGGCTCCATGAAGTAACGTTGCTATCCATTGCTAGGTAAGAGGCGACGCCAGATCAACAATGGCTA
>JAUVPN010000234.1 GCA_030598645.1 Hyphomicrobium sp.
AGGACTGGAATACCACCAGCAAAATGGAGCCTCTCATGACGACATTCGTCGCCAAGCCCAGCGAGGTGGAAAAGAAGTGGATCTTGATCGACGCTGACGGCTTGGTCGTTGGCCGGTTGGCGACCCTCATCGCAACCCGCCTAAAGGGCAAGCACAAAGCCATCTACACCCCGCACGTTGATTGTGGTGACAACATCGTTGTCGTCAATGCAGAGAAGGTGGTGTTCTCTGGCAACAAGCGCACGGACAAGGTCTACTATCGGCACACGGGATATCCCGGCGGTATTAAAGAGCGGACGCCGCGCCGGATTTTCGAAGGCAAGTTCCCCGAGCGGGTTCTTGAGAAGGCGGTCGAGCGGATGCTCCGACGCGGGCCGTTGCAGCGCAAGCTGATGCGCAACCTCAAAGTCTACAAAGGAGCAGACCATCCCCACGCGGCCCAAACCCCTGAAAAGCTGGACGTGGCGAAGCTGAACCGCAAGAACGCAAGGGTTTAACGAGATGGCGCAGGAAACTCAGGAAACTAAAACACTAGACGACCTCGGCCAACTCAAAGACACGCCTTCGGCGGCTGATACTGCCGCTGCGCCGCTCCACGAACAAAAGCTTGATGCCCACGGACGCGCCTACGCCACCGGCAAGCGCAAGGACGCTGTGGCCCGCGTTTGGCTCAAACCCGGGAAGGGACTGATTAAGGTCAATGATAAGGACTACAAACAATACTTCGCACGACCTGTGCTGCAGATGCTCCTGCAGCAGCCGCTGACTGCCGCAAACCGCAACACCCAGTACGACATCATGGCAACCGTGATGGGAGGCGGTCTCTCTGGTCAGGCCGGCGCCGTCCGACATGGCATCTCGAAGGCCTTAACACACTACGAGCCGGAACTTCGCCCGGTTTTAAAGAAGGGCGGTTTCTTAACCCGCGACAGCCGCGTCGTTGAGCGCAAGAAGTACGGCCGCATGAAAGCTCGGCGCAGCTTCCAGTTCTCCAAACGCTAAGCAATCAACACCTTGGGCACTGCTAGCAGTCCGCCTTCGGCGGGCTGCTTTGCTTAAATGCACCCAGCCTTGCCGCGGCCTTAACGCGATGCAACAAACCTGCCGCGGTGAGTGCATTACTTGCCGTACGAAAACCGGGACTCGCGCCCTTTCGCTTAACATCGTGGCTTGCAGAGGGATTAGGGGGATCGAGCGATGGAATGGCTGACACAAGATCTAGCGATCATTCTCAATACCTTCGCCAGTGAAGCAAGCAAGCTCCTCACATTCGAATGGTATCGCGAGAACTTCTTCGCGCTCCTCAACATCACGATGATTGATATCGTGCTGGCGGGAGACAATGCGATTGTCGTCGGTCTTGCCGCTTCGCGTGTTTCTCCTGAAATGCGCTCAAAAGTTATTTTCTGGGGCATCGCCGCTGCTGTTATCCTGCGCATATTCTTCGCCGCAATCACTATCCAGCTCCTATCCATAATTGGTCTGACTCTCGCAGGCGGACTGTTGCTGCTGTTCGTTTGTTGGAAGATGTACCGACAGATCACCACGGGCGTTGGTCATGGGCAGGATGCTACGACGCAGTATGAACCGATGGGTTTCTTGTCGGCCGTTGGGCTTATCGCCCTGGCCGACATCTCCATGTCGTTGGACAACGTCCTCGCCGTCGCTGGTGCCGCGAAGGGCTCCACGTTAGTGCTTGTCATCGGCCTAGCGGTGGCCATCATATTGATGGCCGTCGCCTCACATTTCATTGCTGCCCTATTGGTTAAGCATCCATGGATTACGTGGATCGGGTTGTTCATCATCTTGTGGGTAGCGCTCGACATGATTTATGCCGGCTCACATGAAGTGGCCTGCCAGGCCTACAATTTCGCCTGCTCAGAAGACCTCTGGCGCGCTATATTGCATCGGCTGCAGCTGACCTAGACTATCGCAACACCGGCCATGAATTGACAGCGGCGGTGCCGACACCCTAAAGGCGGAGCAGCAATGCAGCTGACACGCTTCCGTTAAGCGCACGACGAGTTTGAGAGCCAGAACGTTGGCAAATCGCAAAATTTTCATTGATGGCGAGGCCGGAACCACCGGCCTGCAAATTCGGGACCGCTTGGCACAGCTCTCGGACGTCGCCGTTGCAAGCATCGATCCCGTCAAGCGCAAAGATCCTACCGCACGCAAGTCGCTTATGGCGGAGGCGGACCTCGTTGTGCTCTGCTTGCCCGACGACGCCGCTCGTCAAGCTGTGGCGTTGGCCGACGAACTGGGCGATGCCGCTCCGCGCATTCTCGACGCATCGACCGCGCATCGGGTGGCACCCGGTTGGGTATATGGGTTCCCTGAGCTTGATAAGGGGCAAGCTGAGGCGGTGCGGTCTGCACCGCGTGTCGCTAATCCTGGTTGTTACCCTACAGGGGCTATTGCGCTTATTCGACCGCTTGTAGACGCAGGCCTGATCCCACCCGACCACCCGCTCACGATCAATGCCGTCAGCGGCTACTCCGGCGGCGGGCGTACAATGATCGAAGCTTATGAGATGGGCACCGGGCCCTCCTTCGAGCTTTATGCGCTCGGACTTGATCACAAGCATATCCCTGAGCTGATGCGTTATGCCAAGCTCGAACGTCGACCGCTTTTCGTGCCTTCGGTCGGCAACTTTCGCCAGGGGATGCTTGTCTCTGTGCCGCTGCACCTGGAAATGCTCCCGGGAAGGCCAGCATCAAGCGATCTGGAGAAAGCATTGAAAGGGCATTACCAGGATCAGCCGACGGTTCGGGTGATCGCCGAACCATTATCGACTTTAACGAAGTTGGAGGCGGAGGCTCACAGAGCAACCGATACTATGGAATTGTTCGTCTTTGGACAGGACGAGCACGGTCATGTTGTCCTCGTTGCCCGGCTCGATAACCTTGGAAAGGGTGCGGCCGGCGCTGCAATTCAAAACATCACGCTGATGCTTGGCCTTGACGAAACAAAAGTTGCACAGACGGATTCTGGTCAGGCACGCGTGGCTGATCGTGTCATGCGGTAAAGGTGAAGAATACAAGCAGCAACAACGATTGCGGCTCCGGCTTGATGGACTAGTCCAAGCCACAACGGCACATGAGCAAGCAACATCCAAATGCCTAGCGCCATTTGTGTAAGAACGACGAAAGTGAAGAGCGCCGCCGACATTACAACACGCTCGTCGTCAGCCGTGAACGCCAATGCCAGCAGATGCCAGATTGCCAGGACAGCAATGGCGTAAGCCATCACGCGGTGGTTAAACTGGACGGTCGTGACGTTCTCAAAAACGTTGAGGAACCACGGCGACATGGTACCGAGTCCCGACGGGATGATCTTACCGTCCATCAGCGGCCAAGTGTTGTAGGCCAGCCCAGCTTTTAGCCCAGCGACGAGTGCGCCAAGGCCTGATTGCACAAACACAAGCACGACTAGCACGACCGAAACGCGCCGCTGCAATAACGAGACTGTCTGCAAGCGCGGAGATTGGGTATCAGGGGCAAGATCCAGAGCAAGCCAAATCAAGAGGCCCAGGATAGCGAAGGCGATCAATAGGTGCACTGCCAAGCGATATTGGCTTACGTCAACGCGGTCTACCAGCCCTGACTTAACCATGTACCAGCCAATGAACCCTTGTAGCCCGCCCAACACGAACACGCCGAGGCACTTCCAACCAAATCCCGGCCGCAACATACCGGCGATCCAAAAACCGAGAAATGGAATTGCAAACGCCACCCCGATGAAACGCCCGAGAAAACGATGTGCCCACTCCCACCAATAAATATACTTGAACTCGGAAAGCGACATGCCCGCATTGACGATGGAATACTCAGGAATGGCTTTGTACTTTTCAAACGCCACTTGCCAATCGACGTCACTGAGAGGAGGAATCGCACCGAGAATGGGCAGCCATTCTGTGATCGACAGGCCCGAGTCGGTGAGCCGCGTCGCACCCCCGACAACGATCATCGCAAACACGAGCCCGGCCACAATAAAGAGCCACGAGCGCACGGCAGTATCTTGCGACCGCGGCCGTTCCGGCCCTTGCGTCATTGGATAAGCCATTATACGCAGCCCTAGAAATGCTTGCGTGCGTGATAGTGGGCATCGACTTTGCGATCAATGCGCCCAAGGAGCGCGGGACGCATACTTTTCAAATTGCACATCTGGAGGCTGTGCGTGCTGCTCAGCTTGCCCTGGCTTCAACCCCGTCACGCCCGGTGAACCGCGCAATCCGTTCTTGTACCAGTTGGGGGGCGATCGTCCGCTCAAGCCTGAACAGGGCAATGTCTACGACCTCAAAGCCGAGTAAGGTACCCGGGGGATCTGGGAAGACGCCGGCCCGGCGTCCTTCAGTCACCATTACGCCAGCGTCGAACCGGCCTTCAATCGCCTCGAATAAGACCCGCGCAGCGGCATGTTTGCTCACCACGACAATGTGATCATAAGCCGAGTCGAGCGCATCGAGTGCGAGATTGACCTGGTCTGGATCGAGCAGCGTAGCGGTACTTTCCGCGACCCCACCACACGGAATGAGATGCACGCCTGTGCCGGGTACGCGAACGACTACGTCATCAAATTTGGCCTGACCTTGTAAGACGTCCGTCATTCCTGGCTTCGAAGGCGCGCC
>JAUVPN010000052.1 GCA_030598645.1 Hyphomicrobium sp.
CGCGCTCCAAAACGGGATCGATGATGAGTGCCTCGCCGCCTTGGCGGCTGGCGATAAGATAACTGTAAGTGCTCGATGGATGGTCGAATAACTGACGGAAGATCACGGCGGCCCTCGCATAAAAGTTCGCCTTGGGTTAGGCAGATTCTTCCAACGGATCTTAGGACATTGCCCTCAGAAGGAAACCTAGGGCTCATATGCGATCGACGTTCGATCGAGCAACCATAGATCTATAGTGCAGGGATATTCGGCCTGCCCCCAGCAGCGTACATAATTGCTTTTGGGGGAAGGTCAACGATAAGCGCCCGTCCGCACCGTAGCCCGAAACCGCACCGACCTGAGTGCAGGAGATAGGGATGGTCGACGTTCGTGAGATTGCTAATCCGAGGCCTAAGTTCCGGATTGCGATGCAAGTGTCCGATAGGCATGTGTGACTGCCAGCCAGGTGATCGGAACGGTAACGAGAATGCCGACCAGGAGCAGCAGCAGACCCAGAAGATTGAGTCCAATCAACGCGAGGACGAGCAGGAACAATTGCCACTTGCTGCCTGTTGTTAAGCGCCAGCTCTCCTTCAAGGCGTTGATCGGTCCGGCCCCGCGGTCGATGACGACGTATAGTACGAAGCATAGTCCTAGTGACGCGATAACGCCTGGCACCACAAGCAAAAGGAATCCGACGAAAATGATAATGCCAGCAAGAACTTCTGCGCCTAGAAATCGCCAGAACGGCTGAGGATTCCAGAGATCGCCAATCTTCACGCTAGCGATATCGTCGTGCGCGCGCAGGGCAAAGGTCGTCATTCCGATCGTGACGAATATCCCTATCACGACGCTGATCAACGCCGCGATAATTTCTGCTGTCGTTGGGGGTGGTGGCGGGACTCCGGGTGCGACTTCGGGCGAAGGAACCAGGAGGCCCGGAATAGATGGAAGTAACGTTGTTAGGACGAAGGCACCGATGAGGATGCCGGGGCGCTTCTTGAACGTCTCCCAACCGAACCGGATGCAGTCACCGATCGACAAAGCAGGCATGCAGCTCCTCCTCTGCATATTTTATGACGTTGGAGACTCGGTTGCCACGCTTTGGGAAATGGACCGATGCTCCTTAACGAAGAGTCCTATTGGACGTTCAAAGCCTACATGAAACGCGGTCTGACGTGGAGTGCCTTCTTGTGCTCGGACCATTTATGGAAGACGGCTTGTAGCGAGCAACGTGATTTCACTTTCATTGCGAAATCGGCGACAAACTGAAAACCGGGCGTTTTCGGTCAGATTGCGGGCTGGTAGGAGCGCAGCAAAAGCGCCCCCAATGCGAACGTCCGCTAAGTGCCAGAAGCGGACCTTGGACGAGGCGGATTCCCTACCAGCTTAGGGCCAAGATTTTCAGGACCATGTTACTTCTATCGGCAGGCTTGATACCAGCATCGACGCATACAAGGCACAAATTGCCTGCTGTGGGATCTTACACGATATCTCGCATAGCAAGAATTTCTGCAGCCTCCGCACGAGCCCGCGCTTGCGCGTCGTTTTCTATACTTCTTAGTCGATCCCGAACTTTTTCTGCGCGGCGTAGACTTCTTTTTGCGCGGCGTAGTTCTCTTTTTAGATGTAGACCCCTTATCGCTTGCTGGAGGCTCTTTTTTGATCACTGGTGTTGGCGTTTCCGTTTCGACGGCTGGCGCTGATGTTTCCACGTCGCATGGCACCGTAAGGGCCATGCCAACCGCCGGAAAAAACTTCTTGCAACCGACGTTCTTGGTGATTTCGGTTTCGTCGTTGTCTAGCGCGGCCGTGGAGATGGTCGAATTCTGATTATCTGTTTCTCTCTTGGCGCCAGCTTCGCCAGCCGAGGCGAAGACCGTCATTGCAGCGAGAAATCCAATAGTGATGGATTGAATTGTCTTGACCATGGTGTCCTGCGTCGCCAGACCCGACTCGTATCGGAAGAAATGACGGTGCCGCCATCTCTAGGAGCTGCTCAAATGATCGAAATTGGCGATTGGCGCTGTTCCCTAAGGAACAGGCTCGACGACGCGCTGATTTGATGACGATTTGGGTTCGTGGAGCAGCAGATATCTGTGCGGGCCGAGTGTAGACATTCGGCCGGAACGGAGAAATGTCCGCTTTTGACCCGAAGCGGACCAACTCAAAGGCGGCTAAGAATCCTTGAAGCACAAGAAATGGACATTCGAGTCTCCTTTGCAACTAATTGCCAGGGTCTTCTTTTTTAGAAGTCTTGATACTTATGCTCCTGGGCTCGGTCCCTACTCTGAGCCACAAGTCAGATGCTCGTAGTGGAGCGTTTATTCGGATGATCATGAAGAAAATCCTGGTTGCGGTATGCCTGACCGCCGCCCTAACGTTTGTAGTCCCAGCCCAAGCTCAAGAAGAAAAGCCTCAAGTTCTCTTCACCAACGTCAATATCTTTGACGGCAAGAGTGACAAGCTCACCGAGGGCATGAGCGTTCTCGTCGAAGGCAACCTCATAAAGAAAATCGCTAAGGGCAATATTGAGGCCAATGGCGCGACTGTCATCGATGGGGGCGGGCGCACCCTGATGCCGGGGCTGATCGATGGTCACGTCCACTTTATGATCAATGACGATTACGGGAAAATTGAAACCGATCGTGAACTTGCGGATCTCGCATATAACTCAGTAGTCGTTGCGAACCGTGCCCTGATGGATGGCTTCACGGCCGCACGAGATATGGGCGGTCCCGCATTCGCACTTCAGCGTGCGATTGACTCTGGTCTCATCCCTGGTCCCCGCATTTATCCGTCGGGCGCGTTTATTTCGCAGACCTCCGGCCACGGCGATTTCAGGGAGCGGGGAGACACCGCCTATTCAATCAACGACAAGGACTCGCTGCCTAATTTCGAGAGATTCGGAATTGGGATGGTGGCTGACGGCGTGCCCGAAGTGCGCGCAGCCACGAGATTGAATCTTCGCCTTGGGGCAAGCCAGATCAAGATCATGGCTGGTGGGGGCGGTTCGTCTCGCTTCGATCCCATCGACACAACGCAATATTCCGAGGAGGAAACTTGCGCGATTGTCGAAGCGGCGAAGGATTGGGGGACGTATGTGGCGGCCCATGTCTTCAATGACCGGGCGGTGAATCGCCTCCTCAAATGTGGTGTAAAGACCTTTGAACACGGCTTCTTCATTTCGGAAGATACAATGAAGAAGATTGCAGCCGCGGGTGGATTCGTCGTTCCACAAATGTGGGGTATTTCACCGGGCCTCGCCAAGAATCCGCTGATGCCGAAAAACAAGATCCCGGAAGTCCTCGCTCTGGGTGAAAAGTACAAAGATTTCGGTGGCAACCTCCTCAAGAACAACGTCAAGGTCGTTTTCCAATCCGACTATGTTGGTAAATTCCCGGACGCCGAGCGTGCGCGTCGTTTTGAGATTTGGTGGCGCACCCAGACGTTCGGCGACAATTTCGAGGTACTTAAGCAGATGACCTCGAACGCCGGTGAAATGCTGGCGCTGTCGGGACCCCGCAATCCCTATAAGGATGGCAAGCTCGGCGTCATCGAGGAGGGGGCCTATGCCGACATCCTGCTGGTGGACGGCAATCCGCTTGAGGACGTCAGCGTGATCGGCGGTACGGATAAGTGGTTTGATGCGGACCCGGAGTGGAAGCCCATCAACACCCTGCGACTGATTATGAAAGACGGTAAGATATATAAGAATACGCTTTGATTCGTGTCAGCGAATGCAGGGCATACAGCCCTCCACTTGGGCGACGGGGGAATTCAAATGTCGCGTGGAACTCTTGCGCTAGCCCTTGTGGCGGCCGCTGGCCTAATGCTGCGGTTGCCCATTACTGCTTGGGCGCAAGAAGTATCTCCTACAATGGTCCCGGACCAGCCCAGCAGTGGTGCTGATGTTTTGCGCAGAGGTGCCGAAGGCGGACTGGGCGGCCCGCAATCCGTTGGCCCGCAGCTCGAAGAAGATGCCGCCAAGCGTACGACTGTGTCACGCCGTCCTCACGTGGACGCTCTCTTTCAGCCGATCGAAGACGGTCTGGCGCGGCTCAAGCGACTGTATGGCCTGCAGATCGGGATCGACTATCAAGCGCTCTATCAACGCAGCACCGAGACGCTCTTCGGTGAGAAGCAGGGCTCAAGTGGCAGTGTGCGGATGTTCGGCAAGTGGGAGCTTGTCCATCGAGACACGAAAAATGCCGGCTCATTGGTATTTCTTGTCGAACAGCGCCACGAACTGTGGACAGAGTTAACGCCTGCGCAACTTGGCAGCGAGATCGGCTATCTGGGAATCACCGGCACAACCTTTTCAGATGACGGGGCGGCTCTGACAACGCTTTACTGGGAGCAGTCGCTTGTCGAGGGGCGGGCCGGCTTTGTTGTCGGCCGCATCGATCCGACGGACTACATCGATATCTTGGGGTACGCCAATCAGCGCACGACGTTTTTGAACCTGTCTACCCTGGTTAACCCATCCATTGCTTTGCCGGACCAAGGCTTTGGTTTTGGAGCGGGCGCTATGCTCACCGATCAGGTGTTTGCTAAGGGCCTCATCACCGACGCCAATGGTTCGCTGACGGATATTGAGTTTTTTCCCGGCGGAAGTGAGTTTTTCACGTATGGCGAGATTGGCTGGACACCGTCACGCGAAGAGCGTTTTCTCACCAACTTCCATGTTGGGGCTTGGCATGTCGATGAGCGCAAAAAGGTCGGCATCCCGGAAAGTCATGGGGTCGTCGTCTCTGCCAATGCCACGTTCAATGATGTGTTCATGCCCTTCGTCCGCGCAGGGTGGTCGGATGGAGCCGCGCCGTTTTACAACAAGGCCGTCAGCGGTGGCTTCTTATACTACCTCCCTCAGTACCGGGACTTGATGGGCTTTGCGGCGGCCTGGAATGATCCAGCGGCCCCAGGTCTTCCAGATCAGGGCACGCTTGAGGCTTTCTACCGCTATCAGTTTTCAGACAACATCGCGATTACCGCTGACGCGCAGCTTCTGCTCAATCCGGCCCTGCACCCAAGCGAGGATCAGATCGCCGTCTTCGGGCTGCGCACCCGCTTGAACATGTAGGTGACGTTTGCCTCACAAATTCGTTTTGGATCCTCAGAAGCCGGGATCGTTCTCCAGAGATGATCGCCCGTAGCATCACCGCAACAAGCCGATGATCCACTGGGCCTTCCTGAAGTTGGGCTCAGCAGAGGTTTAACTGATACCGCTATCACGTTGTGTTTCAAACGGATTCCATGCGGGGTGCAACAACAACTCGAAACTATTGGGGTGACTTAAATATAGTTATGTATAATTACAGTATTCTACTTTAGTGCTCGGTATATTTACAACATTAAGAGCATCTATTCCTCCAGAAATTGCCACGGTCTCAAGTTGTTATCGCCCAGGGCTTAGGGGTTTCAATTAGGAGACATCAACATGTCAGCCAAAGTTCTCACCACTGCAATCATTGCCGGTTTGCTTTTCGCCTTCAGCGCTCCTGCGTTCGCTGCGGACGACCCCGTCACAAAAGCCGACTGCGAGCAGCAGGGCCTCAAGTGGGATGAAGCGAGTGGTAAGTGCATGAAGTAATATCAGGGGGAAGGGCTAAGGCAGCGGGTCGAAAGGCCCGCTGCCGGCTCTTAAAAACACTCCGCAAGAATGCGGCCACTTTTTCGGAAGTGTCGTGTGACGAGGTGGCTGTTTTTTCTGCAGTTGACAGGAGTCAAAATGGAAACTTGTCAAATGCAAATTGTGCCCGGACCTTGTCATGTAGGCGTCAGTCGCAAGCTGGATGACATGTTCACCGCTATTTCTGCGCGCGTTTGACGTCGGCCAAGAACTGGGCAATCTCCCGACTCTCAGGTTCCAGCTCTTTCAGCAGCTCCGCACGTTCCAAAGCGGACAAGTATTGGCCATCCCGTAACTCATAACTGGCGAGCAATTGGAGAAGATCGCGGTCGTAAGGGTTGCGTGATAACGCGCCCTTCAAGATATCGATTGCCTCGGTTCGCTTTCCCGTATCGTGTAGCGCTACGCCCGCGACATAGGCAAGTCGCGGAACGTCTGGTGCTGCATTCGCAGCTTCGGTGAGTTTCGTAAGCGCTTCATCAATTCGCTTTTGGCGGACAAGCGACAAGCCAAGCGCGTGCATGATTACGGCTGAGTCCAGATTCTTTGCGAGGCCGTCTCGCAGCACCGCTTCGGCGCCAGCCTCATCTCCCTGCGCCCGGCGGTTCTCCGCCAGGGCGACATAGGCGGGAGCAAACGTCTTATCCAACTCAAGGGCTTTGAGCAGAGCAGCTTCCGCGTCGTCTCGCTGGCGACGAGCGATATAGAGATTGGCAAGATTGACCAAAGATTCCGGTCTGTCGGCATTAAAGCGCTGGGCCGCAATATATTCATCGATAGCGGTATTGAACCGTTTACGGTCCTCAGGTTTGAGTTGCTCTTCGATCTGACCTGCAAGCGCGCGTGCTGCGTCCATGCGGACGAGACGAGCGTCGTCGGCGAGCAAAGGCGGCAGAAGTGCAAGTCGCACCCGCGGGTCAGCATTGGCAAGTGCGGCTATCGCTGCCATGCGGACGGCTGGATCAGCGTCTTTCAATGCATCGATGACAATCGAAATTGACTTCGGTGAAAGAAAGCGGCCCAATCGCGCTATGGCACTCGCACGTGCGATGGCCGGTTGTGACGTATCTTTTGCAACCCGCTTGAGCAGGATCTGGGCACCAGGCCCACCAATGTCACCCGAGTGCAGCGCCTGCGCATAGCTTTGGAGCCCGAGCTTTGGTGATGGGTACCAACTTTTTACAGCGTCGGCAGCCCAGGTTGCAGTCTTATCAGTGTGACACTGATTGCAGGCATTGGGTGTACCAAGAATACGCGTCAAATCGGGACGTGGAATGCGAATTGAGTGATCGTGTCGGGGGTCGACAATCATGTAGGTCGTTGTTGGCATATGGCAGCTGACGCACTCGGCCCCCTTTGTATCTGCACGGTGGTGGTGATGGGCCGGTGTGTTGAACTGTTCGGGCGCATGACATTGCGTACAGACGGCGTTGTCTGGTGCGCGCAGCTTTTGCGTATGGGGGTCATGGCAGTCAGAGCATGTGACGCCGGCGGCATGCATGCGACTTTGTAAGAAGGACCCGTACGTGAATACCTCATCGCGTTGTTGACCATCGGCATGGTAGAGGCCTTGTGCCAAAAGCGCTGGTCTGAACGCGTCGTGGAACTGCTGTGTTTTCTCATCAGAGAATTGACCCCGTCTGGCATGGCATGCGGCGCAGACCTCAATCTCCTTGCTGGTCTTGCGAACTGCGGATCGGCTTGCCGTTCCGACTGAGGACGGGGACCATGTGACGCCCTTTCGTTCATCGAAACTCAATCCAAAGCCTTTGCCCTTCTCTTCCAAGCCCTGCCACTCATCTTTCTTAGAGGCCCAGGCCAGATGCTGGGAAGCCGGGCCGTGGCAGGCTTCGCAGCCTACATTCATTTCAGACCAGGTGGTGTGGAAGCTATCAGTTGCGGCATCGTAGTTTTTCTTGAGATTAGTGGAGTGGCAGTACGCGCACTGGTGGTTCCAATTTTGGTCTATGCCTGTCCAATGAAGTGGATGGCCGGCCGTCAGCTTCTGGTCGGGGTAGAGATGGAACCAGCGCTGACCGCCTTCTTCCTTCGGCCGCGCATCCCAGGCAACGCCCAACGCCTGCAAACGGCCATCAGGTAGCGCAATGAGGTACTGCTGAAGGGGGGCAATGCCAAATGTGTAGGGAACCTCGAATTCTGCGATTTGCCCGTCAGGACCGTCGGTTCGGACCCAGAACTTTCCGTCCTTCTTGAAGAACACTGTCTCGACATCGTCTTTGGTGAAGGTGCTTCCGTCGAAGGGACCCAGCACCGTCTCGTCCGAAGCCTTTTGCATGGCTGCCGCATGCTGCGACGTGGTCCATGCGGCATGCTCGCGGGGGTGGCAGTCAACGCAGGCCGACGAGCCAATAAACGTAGGTTCAGCTTGAGTATGCGGATCAGGGGGCATGCCCTGAACCTCGGCAGAAACGCGTGGCGATGACACGTAAAAGCCGATGAAAATGAAGATAAGCCCGTACGCTGCGCCAAGCGCGGATGCCACACGTAAAGAGCGATGGGATGTGTTGCTGCTCGCCTTCGTCACCGGCATCTACCACCTAATGCTGCATCAGCATCAAATGCAGCGTGCGTACCGGCAATGCAAGGTATTCGGCCTCAATTCTTTAACCAGCGCCAGATTGATTGGGCGAATCCGAATATTTCCGAACTTTACTTAAGGCCCTTCAGGAAATAGCCGACTGCAAACGCCATCGCGGCCGCTGTTCCACCGATCGCAAGGGTTTCCAATCCCGATCGCCACCAAGGAGTCAGCGCCCATTTGCTCTTTGCGGCGCCGATCGCGAAAAACACGACGCCGGTCATAACCATAGAGACTGTGAAGGCAGCCTGCATGTTGAATGCGAAGGGCAGTATGGGGACAGCGCCGCAAATCATGAAGGCGAGAAACGTAGCAAGACCAGCGAGGAAGGGTGAGGGCTGGTTGAGCGAAAGGCCATATTCGTCCGTCAGCATTAAGTCGACCCAGTTTTTTTCAACGGCTGTAATCGAGCTTACGACATCTTCAAGGGTTTTCCCATCGAGTCCTTTCCGCTCTAGGAGTTGGCGCACCTCTTCTTTTTCGCCGTCGGGATCAAGACGAATATGCTTCCGTTCAATCTCGCGGATCCGCTCGAGATCGTCGACAACGGTCTTCGTGCCGCTGTAGTTGCTCGCGGCCATCGAAAAACCATCTGCAAGCAGGTTGGCGAGACCCAGGATGAGGATCACATTTGAGGACAGCGCGGCACCCACAACGCCCGCGACAATGGCGAAGGTCGTGATCACCCCGTCAATTCCGCCGTAGATGAAATCACGAACATAAGAAGGTTTTTGACCTTCAACGAGTCGTGCAGCAATGGCAGCGCGCTCATGACTGTGTTCAAGTTTCATGATTTTCTGCTCTTGGACGCTGAACCGAGCATCTCGTTCATTCCATGCTCGGCTACGAGACGCTAGTTTCAAATAACGTCAGGTAGCTTGAGGTTGCAATTGGCCTTTCCGTAAAGTTGTGCGCCGGCAGCCCGGTTCGCGGGAGGCAGGCAGCCCGCCTGCCCATGCCAACCGTCACGCCACGTGATCGCGCCGAAGACTGAGGCATGACTCGGGAAGGAGATACAACAAAAGGTGGCCTAGAAGCACACACTCCGATCCAAAGTGACCAGCCGTAGCCTGCTAAGCCCGCTAACCGATAGCATCCTGTGGATCGGGCTGCGGGTAAGCTTGATCATCATGCTAATGCCTATGATAGAGGAAGCTTGTGCAGGTCACGCTGATTCGCGCTCTAAGGCCGTCAATGTTCGCCCTTGAACAACACGACTGGTCGCGAGATGAGGGGGAAGAGGCACAAATGATCAGTCGAGTTTGGTGGAGCCGGTAAATCTCCATGATCTAATTCTCTTGCAATGGGGGCTAGAATGAGCGGGCAGGCAACTAAGAAGCTGAATGAGGCGACTGAAGCCTTCATGAACGATCTTGAGGGCGCGCGTTGGACTATGATGCGCATCGCTCAGATCCAAGCTAAGATGTCACAATGCATGGATGAGTGTCTGGCAGAGTTTCGTGATTTGTTTCCGATCCCTGAGAAGCAGCGGCTGGATCAAGTGGGCCAGCAAGGAAACCAGCAAGGAAACCAATACGAGAATTTGAGTACTCAGATTCAGCAAGACCTGCCTCGGATCATGCAAAACGGCCCTGGCAATCACTATGACCAAGGATAATCATGGCCATTAGCTTTGTGGCTTATCGTAGCCCATGAACGAGGTGATGCCGGCATAGTCGCTTGCCGTTTTTTAGAGAGTCCAAAGCTAGCCGTCGAGGGAGGTTTTTCGACTTCTCCTTGTTGCTGCCTTTTGGGGTGAATCTCTTGCGGATTCGGCCTGCGGTGTGTTGTGTCATCTCTGCATGCTGGGTGGTTACGTCGCTGGGTTCTGAGTTCGCCAAGTCGTCACAGGGAAGTACGAAGGTGTCCGCGACGCTGACTGGGCTCTAGGTGCCGTCAAATGGATGTTTCCTGCCACACGCAAATTCTTGAGATCGCGCCGGCTGTGCCCTCGGTTGGCAATTCTTAAGACCGACGTTGCGCAGACGGACTTTCTCGCTGAATAGCAAACCCTCAGATTAGAAAGATGATCGCCGCTAACGCGCCGATAGCATGGAATGCGGCCCGCTATTCGTCTGTCATTGACAGCAACGCGCCTCAGATATCCATATTGCAGGGAGCAGCCACTAATTGCGGGACGTCCCTTCGGTTAGAGGGAAAGGCTGCGCGTCTCGTGCGTGTGGATCGATGCTCCGGTAATCATCTGGTGTGACCACAGTGTCAGGTTTGGGTCACGAGCGGATGTGAATGAGGTGCGAGACAGAGGATGAGAGTGCAGTGACACTGGAAGACCACGCGGTCAGCAGGGCCGAGGCGAAAGTCTTTTTCATATCTGCAATGGCGCTATCAGCAGCGGTGTCCACTTCGGCGTTCTGGTTCGGCGTATACGGGACGATTTTTTTCGAGAAACTGCTCTATGTTTGGGTCGCAGCCTCCGCGGCACTACTGGCGAGTTTTTTCGTCCCGCGGTTGGACGTGCCGGCGGTTAAGTTGCCCTGGTGGCGAGGACGCTTTCTGCTTGGGTTGCCCACGGTCTGGCTTGCACTATCGGCTTTTGTCGATATCGAAAGTTACAGACCCGAAAGTCTTGCCTCATGGGCTCTCTGGTTGGTCGCGCTTACGAGCGCTTTTTTGACGCTGCCCTATCTGCTTTACATTATCATTGTGGCGATCGTTCCCGACATCGATCGACTCACGAATCCGAAGCTAAGGGGGGCGCTTCTCGGCATAGTAGCGCTCATGGGAGTGGTCGGTTTTGTTATAGGAAAAAACCACCCTCTTTTTCTGACCTGTGCGAACTTTAAGATCGGAGGGCACGACATACCGGAGAGCTGTCGCAGGGCCGATGGGGTCGCCTATTAAGTTCGCTCAAGCAAACCCAAACTCAAGTGGGTATCAAAATGGCCGAAAAAGCGGCGCGACCGTGTCTGATCCTTCACAAAAAGTCGTGCAACCGGCCAGAGGTCAAGGCGGCGGTCCAGAAGGCCCGAAATGAAA
>JAUVPN010000102.1 GCA_030598645.1 Hyphomicrobium sp.
CGGTGCTACTTGAGGTAAAGGCTTTGATTGCGCGTGGGCGCCTCAAGCACCAGTATCCGCACTCTTGGCGCTCAAAGAAACCTGTCATCTTTCGCAACACGCCGCAGTGGTTCATCGCCATGGATAAGCCGCTTGGGCGCAGCAAGAAGAGCGGAGATCTCACGCTACGTGGGGCGGCGCTCAAAGCCATTGGTGAGACCGAGTGGGTGCCGAACGTCGGCGAGAATCGCATTCGCGGCATGGTCAACCAGCGTCCCGATTGGGTTGTGTCGCGTCAGCGCGCGTGGGGGGTGCCGATCACCGTGTTCCGTAACACGGAGACGGGTGAGGTTATCCCATCGGCAAAGTTCAAAGAGTCGAAAGAACTAATCGCGCGCGTGACGAAAGCATTTACGAAGGATGGTGCCGATGTGTGGTTCACCGCTAGTGCTAAGCAACTCTTTCTTGATGGTCTCGTCGACGACCCCGCCGATTGGGAGCAGGTGCGGGATATCCTCGACGTCTGGTTTGATTCAGGCTCGACACATGCGTTTACGCTAGAAGATCCGCAGCACTTCCCCGGACTTGCCGGCGTCGACCGCATGCGCAATGGTGGCAAGGACCGCGTCATGTACCTAGAGGGCTCCGACCAGCACCGTGGCTGGTTCCAGTCCTCGCTGCTGGAATCCTGCGGCACACGTGGCTACGCGCCATACGACGTTGTGCTGACCCACGGCTTCGTGCTCGATGAGCAGGGTCAGAAGATGTCGAAGTCCTTAGGTAATGTCGTCTCGCCTCAGGACGTCATTAAAACGAGCGGGGCCGATATCCTAAGGTTGTGGGTTGCAGCATCGGATTATTCAGACGATCTGCGTATCGGGCGGGAGATCCTTAAGACCTTTGTCGAGACCTATCGCAAACTGCGAAATACGCTGCGCTGGATGCTTGGTGCTCTTAGCCATCTTGAGCCCAAGGACAAGCTTAAGTTCAAGGATTTGCATGAGCTTGAGCGTCTGATGCTGCACCGGCTCTGCGAGCTCGACGAAGACGTGCGCGAAGCCTATGCGACATATGACTATCGAAAGGTAGTGGCGCTGCTTTCGCAGTTCATGAACTCGGAGCTTTCCGCCTTCTACTTCGACATCCGCAAGGACGCGCTTTATTGCGAGCCCTATTCGAGCGTGAAGCGGCGTGCCGCACTCACCGTAATCGACATTCTGTTAGAGGCAATAGTGGTGTGGCTTGCACCGATCCTTTCGTTTACGGCGGAAGAGGTCTGGCTTGCTCGACATGATGCCGTCGCCGGCTCTGTACACTTGCAGACCTTTCCGGAAATCGACAAGGATTGGCGCAACGCCGATTTGGCGCTGAAATGGGAGAAGGTGCGCGCCGTGCGCCGCGTCGTGACGGGCGCGTTGGAGTTGGAGCGCGCCGACAAGCGCATTGGCTCCAGCCTAGAGGCATCACCAGTGGTCTACGTTGCCGACAACGAGATGTTGCACGCGCTTGAAGGCGTCGACTTGGCAGAAATCTCCATTACCAGTGGCGCCAAGCTCATCGCCAAGGCTCCGCCGGATGATGCTTTTAAATTGCCAGACGTTCCGGGCGTGGGCGTGGTGCCAATCCGCGCTGAGGGAAGAAAGTGCGCCCGTTCTTGGCGCATCGTTCCCGATGTCGGCGGTGATCCGGATTTTCCCGAACTCTCGCTGCGTGATGCCGCCGCGGTGCGCGAGTTCGATCAGCGGGCTAAGGTCGCGGCAGAATGAAGGATTCGGACCCGGCAATCGAAAGTTGGGTCTGGGGTCCCTTCTCGCGACTGGGACTCTATGTGCTGATCGCTACGTTCGTTGTCGATCAGGCCGTCAAGTGGTGGCTGCTGGGCGTTTTTCGTATCGCTGAAAAAGGCCGGGTCACCATTACCCCCTTTTTTGACCTGGTTTTCGTCAAGAACCCTGGGATTAGTTACAGCCTCTTCGAACAGGACAGCTTCATCGGTCAGGTCTTTTTGGCTGGCTTTGGGGTGGCTGCCGTGATCGCGCTGTGGATCTGGCTCGCACGCGGAGCCACGGGCCGGTTGATGGCGGTCAGTCTCGGCCTAATTATGGGAGGGGCGCTCGGCAATGCCCTCGATAGACTGCTAATCGGGGGGGTTGCAGACTTTTTCTCGCTACACGCATATGGCTTCTATTGGTATGTGTTCAATATCGCTGATATGGCCATTGTTGCAGGCGTGATTGGCCTCTTGTATGACTCTCTCATGGTGAGTCGCAAAGATGCCGCATAGCCGCTGTAGCGCAACACATTAGATGTCCGGGCTGCCGGTTCATATCACGCGGGACTTTCAGCGCCACGGGGGACAAACATGCCGCGGATAACTTGGTTTTCAAGGGCAGCTGCGCTGTCTTTCCCGTTTTGGCTGGCCTTCGGAGCGTCGGGTTGTGCCATGGACGATGTCCAATTCAACGGTGGACTCTTTGACGCCGTTGGCCTGTCCGATGCGGCCCGGGCTAATAGCAAGTCAGAGCCTAAGGTTGCCGCGCGCAGGCCGCTAGTCGTGCCGCCCTCGCTTGATCGCTTGCCGCAGCCCGGCTCCGAACAGGCTCCCGAGATCGCCGGTATTAAGGATCCCGATGCCGAGAAAGTCATATCGAAGAAAGAGAAGGAGCGCCTACAGGCTGAGTATTGTGAGGTCCACTACGAGCGACCCAAGACGCGTGGAGAAATAGTGGATCATGTTAATGGCCCGCATGGCCCCTGCAGGAAATCGGTTTTGACGAACATAAAGAATTTTAACAAATCTGACGAATAGGCCTCGAGAGCCCCGTGCCGATGGCCGGCGCGCTGCGCCGGAACGGCCCGATCATATGCTTTGGGTATTTGCGCACGCGGTCGTTCAAAACAAGGACGCGCTTTTTAGCACCCAATGCCCATCATAAACTCTGATGGACATGATGGAAAAATTTCATCTGCCCTTATGGGGCCGCGGCGCCTCAGGCCTCACACGCGCCGGTGGCTGATGCTAACTGGTCTTGTCCTTGTTCGCCCTATCTTTGGCAAAGTCTCCTTCGACATGACCCATCCACCTTTCGAACGAATTGCGCAGGATATCCATGGCGAATTGTATGCCTTCTAGAACCTCCGGGCCCTGTTCATCGACCGCATCAAGTTTGCGTCTGATATCGGCGTGGTTCTGAAGCATATCCTGCCAGTCCTTGAGTGCATCTTCGCCGATCGTGTTTTCGGCGCCATTCGAGTCCTTTGCTGCGCGGATCTTCTGTTCGAGTTCGGCGAGCTTTCGTTTGGTCTCCTCGACGGTCGTAATCTGGCTCATCACACTCTCCGAAATTCTCAGCCGTTATGCGATCGTTGACTAGGGTCATCTAATTCGGCGAAGCCGTGAGAGACTTGACAATGGCTGCCGGCGCCCGAATGCAGCTTTTTCAACCACATCATCAATAGCTGGGCAATGATAGTAAGCGAAAATAATCACGGCGCGCATATTGACACAGCACAAGAATGCGCAGGGTCGGGCGCAGTTTGGCCAGAATTTCGCACGATCGTCCTTCGTCCCTCATTGGAGGGCGTCATGCGTCAAACATTACTGCTAGGTGTGGCTTTGTCGCTTGCGATCCCGTCTCTGGCGGCCGGCACTGGCCTGCCGCATATGAAGTGGGCTCAGTCAGCCGCCGGCAAGGGCGCGATCGTTGAGGAGGCAGGCTGGCGCCGCCGCTGCAGGCGGTGGAATAAAAAGTGCAGTTGGCGCTGGGGCTGGAGAACCGGTCGCTATTGGCGCTGCATGCGCAATCGCGGTTGCTGAGGTTTCAGGGCTTTCAGAGGCGATAAAAATTAGAGGCGGCTTTTGCTGCGCGCCGCCCTTCCGCTCTTGGCGCTTTCGCAATCGCTGTGATGCGCTCGGCGACTTAAGCCAAGGCACACCGTGTCTTGTGCGAACCTAAGATTGGCATATTATGAGAACTTGAAGGCTGGTGGAGCCGAGCGGGATCGAACCGCTGACCTCGTGAATGCCATTCACGCGCTCTCCCAACTGAGCTACGGCCCCGACCGTTGGGAACATGTGCGATGAGAGCTAATGTGTCCCTTCCGCAAACCGGGCCCCTGATTAGGCCCTTGCAGACAAAACTGCAAGGAGAACTTCTCCGTACCTTAGGGCGTGTCCGCATGAGGAATTCTAAGTAAGAATGAATAAGAAGCCTTAAGACTCCGCTCCTCCTTCCGCCTTGGTGCCGCCAAGGATTTTTGTTACGTCGCCTCCGTCCTCTTCCTCTTCTTCCAGAAAGGTTTCGTCCTCTTCCGGCTTTACCGTCTCGTCGGCCTCGACCTCTTCAAGCGTGTCCTCTTCCACGGCATCGTCTTCGCTGGCTTCCGTCTGCGCGAACTCTTCCTTCTTCGGCTTTCGCGGCGTTTTCTCCTCCGGCTTCACGGCGGTAACAGCCACCGGCGAAGAGGCGATGACGTATGCAGCACCGCAGATCGGGCAAGCGATGGGGCTACGGCTTAAGTCGTAAAAGCGGGCGCCGCACTCGCTATTCTGACAGGAGCGCTTTGTCCCGCGGTCTTGCTTGGTCGCCATGAAACCAACCTTAAGATGTCTGGTGAAATTAAAGGCGATCTGCCACAAGCCCCTCTGCTTGTCAAAAGCAAAGCGCCAGCGCGACCCATCGCCGTCGAAACATAGCGGTGCGACGTTGACACGCCTGCGCAAGCTCGGCTCTATGCCGTCCAACCTTAGCCGACGCGGGCCGCGCCATCAGCGCCTGCTGGAGCCCAGAGACCCGTGCGTTCTCAGCCCCCTTCCATTGCACAGCCCATGGCCGCGTCAAGAGCTGGGCCGCTTACCGGCCGGGTCCGCGTGCCAGGCGACAAGTCGATATCGCATCGGGCACTGATATTTGCTGCGCTGGCGTGCGGCGTGAGCCGGATTAGCGGCCTGCTCGAGGCCGCCGATGTGATGAACACGGCGAAAGCCGTTGCTGCGCTGGGGGCATCTGCGGAAAAGGTAGGCGGCGACTGGTGCGTCACCGGTTGCGGTGTGGGTGGGTTGCAGGAAGCGAAGGCGCCGCTTGATTTCGGCAACTCCGGCACCGGCACCCGGTTGATGCTGGGTGTTATTGCAGGCCACGACATAACTGCACGGATGATGGGCGACGCATCGCTGAGTGTGCGCCCTATGGACCGCGTCCTGACCCCGCTCAAGCAAATGGGACTATATGTGGAAGGAGACCGTGACACGCTTCCGCTCACCGTGCGGGGATCTTCGGCGTTGGTTCCCATTGCCTATGAGCTGCCCGTCCCGTCGGCGCAGGTGAAAAGCGCAATTCTCATAGCCGGACTGCACACAGCCGGGGAGACGACAGTCATTGAGAAGGAGGCAACGCGCGATCACACTGAGCGAATGCTGCGTTTCTTTGGTGCTGATGTGCGTAGTGTCGTCCAAGACGGCCGCACGCAGATCACGGTAACGGGCGACGCGGAACTCGCAGGCCATAATGTAACGGTTCCCGGCGATCCAAGCTCTGCTGCTTTTCTGACTGCAGCCGCGCTCCTCGTTCCAGGTTCGGACGTGACGATCGAGGGTGTTCTCGTCAACCCGACGCGCACGGGATTCTATGTGACCCTGCAAGAGATGGGCGGCGATGTCGCCTTTCTTAACGCGCACGAGTTGGGTGGGGAGCCCGTCGCCGACATTCGCGTGCGTTTTTCGAAGCTAACTGGCATCAGTGTGCCTGCGGGACGAGCGCCCAGCATGATTGACGAATATCCAATACTTGCTGTCGTCGCGGCTTTTGCGGACGGAGTGACGCGCATGCACGGTCTCGCCGAACTCAAGTTGAAAGAGAGCAACCGCCTTGCGGCTACCGCGGCTGGTCTCATAGCCAATGGAATTGCGGCCGAGGCGGAGCCTGAGGCACTCATCGTGCACGGTGCAGCGACAGTGCCGGGCGGCGGGGTCGTATCCTCATATCTGGACCATCGCATCGCCATGGCCTTTCTGACCATGGGTCTTGCGGGAGAACGACCGGTGGCTGTCGATGACGCCAGGATGATCGCAACAAGCTTTCCCGAGTTCCTAGGTCTCATGGAAAGTCTCGGCGCTTCGTTCACCGATCCTGTCGGGCAAGCTTGATGATAATTGCGATCGATGGACCGGCCGCCTCGGGAAAGGGCACGCTTGCTAAACTCATCGCACAGCATTGGGGCTTGCCCTGTTTGGATACGGGCCTGCTCTATCGTGCCCTCGCTCGCGATGTGCGCGCAAGCGGCTTTCGGTTGCCCGACAAATGGGCAGCGCTAGCGATAGCGCGCAGCCTCGATCCTTCGACGCTGGATGATCCCCGGTTGCGCAGCGCTGGGATTGGCGAGTGGGCTTCGATCGTCGCCAGCCTCGATGAGGTGAGGACGGCGCTGCTCGACTATCAGCGGGCTTTCGCGGCCCGTGCTGGTGGGGCAGTCCTCGACGGCCGCGACGTCGGGACGGTCGTCTGTCCGGCCGCAGACGTCAAGATCTTCGTCACGGCCGCCCCGGAGGTGCGCGCCCGCCGCCGCTTCCTGGAGCGTCAGGCTCAGTTCGAGTCGGTCACCTACGAGACTGTCTTGGCTGACATTCAGCGTCGCGACGCCCGTGATGCCGGGCGGGAAAGTGCCCCAATGCGTCCGGCAGACGATGCCGTCTTGCTTGACACGTCGGAGTTGGATATAGAAGCGGCATTCGACGTCGCTGTCGGATTGATCAAGAGGAAGATCGGCCAATAGGGCGCCTTCAGGGTGTTCCAAATTTTGTTGGCGGGCCAGGCCCATAACAGTGGCATCAGATCCAGCATTCAATAGAGCCGGCAGGAAACTGTCCGAACACGGTTGCCGTCGCGGACGATGCTTGCCGCATCAACCGTCCCCTCATGCCGCCTAGTGCGGAGTGAATAACGCATCAAGGAGTGTTAACTCATATGGCAGAAGCCGCCGCCTCAAAGGACCTTAACCCAACGCGTGAAGAGTTTGCAGCTCTGCTGGCCGAAAGCTTGTCGAAAGAGGATGTCTTCGAGGGCAGCGTCGTCAAAGGCAAGGTTGTCGGGATCGAGAAGGATGTCGCGGTGATTGACGTCGGTCTCAAGATGGAGGGGCGGGTACCGCTGCGCGAGTTCGCCATGGCCGGCCAGCCGGCGGAGCTCAAGGCTGGTGATGAGGTTGAGGTTTACCTGGAGCGCGTAGAAAACGCACTAGGTGAGGCCGTTCTGTCGCGCGATAAGGCAAAGCGCGAAGAGAGCTGGAACCGACTTGAGAAGCAGTTTGAGAAAGCCGAGAAAGTTTCTGGTGTCATTTTCAATAAGGTCAAGGGCGGCTTCACTGTCGACCTCGACGGCGCAGTCGCGTTCCTTCCTGGAAGCCAAGTCGACATCCGTCCGGTTCGCGACATCGGCCCGCTGATGCATCAGCCGCAGCCGTTTGTGATCCTCAAGATGGATCGTCGCCGTGGGAATATTGTTGTTTCGCGCCGCTCCGTACTCGAGGAAACACGCGCTGAGCAGCGTGCAGACATCGTGGCCCGCCTCGCGGAGGGTCAGGTGATCGAAGGTCTTGTTAAGAACATCACCGACTACGGCGCTTTTATCGATTTGGGTGGCATCGACGGTCTCTTGCACGTCACTGATATGGCTTGGCGGCGCGTCAATCACCCATCCGAGATTTTGAACGTGGGCGACACGGTCAAAGTCCAGATCATCCGCATTAATCCGGAGACACAACGTATTAGCCTTGGCATGAAGCAGCTGCAGGCCGATCCCTGGCAGTCGATCGAGACCAAATACCCCGTTGGCCAGCGCGTTCAGGGTACAGTGACAAACATCGCCGACTATGGCGCTTTCGTCGAGTTGGAACCGGGTGTGGAAGGTCTGATCCACGTCTCGGAAATGAGCTGGACCAAGAAGAACATTCACCCTGGAAAGATCGTCTCGACAAGCCAGAAGGTCGATGTGCAAGTCCTAGAGGTTGACCCCAACAAACGGCGTATCTCCCTGGGTCTCAAACAGACGCAAGACAACCCTTGGGAAGCCTTCCTGGCCGAGCACCCGAAAGGCGCGACGGTTGAAGGTCCGATCCGCAACATCACCGAGTTTGGTCTTTTCATCGGACTTGATGGGGGTGTCGACGGCATGGTGCACTTGTCCGACCTCGATTGGTCGAAGTCCGGTGACGAGGTCATCAAGGATTTCAAAAAGGGCGATCCAATAAAAGCGGTGGTGCTCGACGTAGACAGCCAGAAAGAGCGCATATCGCTTGGCATAAAGCAGCTGTCCGGTGACCCCATAGATGCCCTCAGTCGATACAAGAAAGGTGATGTGGTGACGTGCGAGGTAATTGCCGTGCAGGAGAACGGTGTCGAGGTCAAGATTGGTGACGGTGAGCTTACTAGCTTCATCAAGCGTTCTGACCTATCCCGTGATCGCTCTGAGCAGCGCCCCGACCGCTACAATGTTGGCGACAAA